>JBJHCA010000060.1:0-21187 GCA_050485785.1 Saprospiraceae bacterium
ATATTGCCCAGGAATTCTGTAACCTTATTAAAATTGCCTCCCAAATTGCCCTCTACTCCATTGTAATGGTAAAGCTGATGGCCGTACCCCCCGGAAACAATTTGCAGGGTTCCATTCTGATAAAACACGGAAGGAGTGCTGTAGCCCAGCAAAGCAGAACCCAGTGGCCGGGTATCAACACCGCCCAGAGCATTGTTGATCAGGGTAAACTGCGGATTACCCTCTACAGGATTGTTCTTGTAATAACTCAGGTTTCCCAGCCTGGAACCCACAATTAAATCCATAGTGCCATTGAGATCGAGATCAACCACCACCGGGGTAGCAGCCTTCCCCACCAAAATTCCTTCAAAATTGAACTCCGGCGAGGCAAATTGAGGAGCTTCTCCCGGCAAAGCAAGATTGCGATAAAATGTCAATCTGCCGTTCTCATCCCCAACAATCAAATCATTAACACCATTTCCGGTCAAATCTCCCCAGGCCGGAACCAGCCAAATCAATCCGTATGCCGACATGCCCAGATAATCATCATCTGTCAGGGTAAAAAATGGTTCATCTTCTGTACCGGTGTTTTCAAACAACTGCAATCTGGAATGCGGCAGACCCATAGGATTGTAATAGCCCCGGTTGCCGATAAGCAGATCAGGCAAGCCGTTGCCCGTAAAATCCCCGGCAATCGGGTAAGCCCCGGTTCCCAGATCAATCATGCCATCCACCAGAAAATCTGTTTGCTGCAATTCAAACTCCGGTACATTGTTGTTGCTCACATTCCTGTAATACCAGGCTACATGATAATTCTCCGATGCATTGACCTGATTGGGTGCAACAATCAGATCCTTTTTCCCGTCTTGATCAACATCCAGGTAAAATCCGGCAGGAAACACCGGCAAATTGACCGGTACATCATTCGACGGAAAACTGACATCCTGTGAAGTCATGTATGCAACCTGTGGTGTGCCTGTATTGTAGACCATCACCATATTACTGAAGGTAATATCGCCCAGTAACAGATCTGTAAGCCCGTTGCCACTGGCATCAAAAGCTAGCAGCGTTGAACCTGCATGACGTACATCCGCTAGTCCGCTCTCCGGTGGCAGGTTCTGCCTGAACATGCAGCTGTCCACCGATGGACTCAGGTCTAGTTCCGGACTTATCCCACTTTCGTAAAACCGCCCCCAGCAATCGTCTTCCAGTTTATAGATCAGCGTATCCGTACCGTAACCCAGCTCAACAGAGTAGTTTCGATAGTATTCCACATATCCGCCGGCAAAGTTAAACGTCAGTATGTCCAGGTCTCCGTCCCCATCCACATCCACAAAGGCAGGTATGTCTTCATTGCTCACATACAAAAGGGTCGGAATATTGTTAAAGTCCGGAAACTTGAGCAGCTGAAAATCGGGCCAGCCAAAGTTGATCTGCTCAAAGCTCAGTTCATCGTCATCGTTGTAATATCCCCTGTGTACAACCACGCCGGGTACTCCGGGTATATTGGAATAGCTGAAAATATCGACAATCCCGTTGCCGTCAAAATCCACCATCACCATCCAGTTTCGCATAGGCGGAAAGTTCTTCTGAAATTCAGGTGCGTGCACATATTCGGCTGCTCCCGGCTCTCCGGTTTTTAAAAATGTCAGCAGTACATTGCCCCTTCGGTCAAACACCACCAGATCGTCAAGTCCATTATTATTGAGATCGGCCGAAGAAAACTGAGGGTTGTTCAGCCCACCGGCCAATGGGTATAACAGCGTATCATTGCCCACCGCAAAAGGTATCTGAAGTGGCTCAAATGCCTGCCCCGCAACAACACCCCACATCAGCATGAGCCACATGGTCAGCATTAATCTGTGTTGCATGCCCGGCATTGTTTTCACTGAACATTGCATAATGAAGGATTTAATCTATATTACAGCGTCGTTCCGGTATGGTTGTAAATCCCGGTAAAAAACCTAAAGATAACATGACATCAGCACTCCTGCGTATGACTTCGGTCAGGTTCTTGATTATTCATAGCTTTTTGTTGTTTACATTTTCCGCTGTTTTGGCACAGGACACTATTCCTGAAGATCTCCCTTTGATAGAACCGCAAATTTCCCTGCATGAAGCCGATGTTCCGGGAATGCCTCCCAAGTTTAACGTCAATGCTGAATTGGTTGATGACCACACCCGGCTAAAGTTTCAATCTGCCGACCCGCTGAACGGGCTTTATACCCTACAGATTAACGGCGACCAGATAACATTGGAGTTCAGCAACGGCCATGCATCCGTGCCGTTTGATATCACTGAACGGGGAGGTCTGGTATTTCTTAAAACTGACGGATATGCTTACAAAAATCTGAAGCTGATCCATGTTTCCGCATACAGGGACAGTGCTCCCAGAACCCGAAATATCCTACTCTGGCTCAGCATTTTACCTCCGCTGGTAGCCATTGGCATGGCACTGGTATTCAGAGAAGTCATCGTAAGCTTGTTTGCCGGGGTATGGGTTGGTGCTTTTATTGCCGGAGGTATGCGAATCGACTCGCTGTATTATTTCCTGCTCAGCTTTTGGGAGGTAGCTGACAGGTACATCATCGAAGCTTTGGCCGATTCCGGACACTTGGCAGTAATTACTTTTACTCTGTTTATCGGCGGAATGGTGGCCGTTATCAGCCGGAACGGAGGCATGGCCGGAGTAGTGCTTCATCTTAGCAAATACGCTACTAATCCCACCATGGCTCAGTTTACAACCTGGCTTCTGGGCATAGCCATCTTTTTTGATGATTATGCCAATACCCTTATTGTAGGTAACACGATGCGCCCGGTTACTGACCGTTTTAAAATTTCCCGCGAAAAGCTGGCTTATCTGGTTGACAGTACTGCCGCACCCATTGCTGCTGTGGCATTTATCACCACCTGGATTGGTGCTGAGCTGGGTTACATTGAAAGCGGCATCAGTATGCTGCAGGGATTTGACCAAAGCATGAGCGCATATTCAATATTTTTAAGCTCGCTGAAATATTCCTTCTACCCTATGTTAACGCTAACTTTCGTATTGCTGATAATTGGTCTGAGAAGAGATTTTGGCCCCATGCTCAAAGCCGAAAAAAGAGCCCGTACCACCGGCAAAGTGAGCAATTCAGAAGAAACCGGAAGCCATAATGCTGAGATCGAAGCCTTGCAACCCGTTAAAGATGCACCGCTGCGCTGGCAAAATGCTGCTTTGCCTGTACTGACCGTAATACTGCTCACCATTTACGGATTGCTCGATACAGGTATGAGTGCTACTGCTGAAAGCCTGGCTACTGAAGGAATCGACGATACCGGATCATCATGGAGAAATATATGGCAAGCTGTGGGGCAGTTGCTACCCGGGGCGGAACCCGGTTTTTTCAGCAAACTGGGTATCATAATCGGCAATGCCGACAGCTATGCTGCATTGTTATGGGCATCCCTGTCAGGAATGACCTTGGCTATTATTTTATCGGTTAGCCAGCGAATTCTCAAAATTAGCGACAGCATGGAAACTTTGTTTACCGGCTTTAAAAGTATGATGCCGGCCATTGGGATTCTGGTTTTGGCATGGTCACTGGCTATAACCACCGGCGAACTTTATACAGCAGATTTCCTGACCAGTTTGCTGGCCGGCGGAGTGAGTCCTTATGCCATGCCGGTAATTACTTTCGTTCTGGCAGCTACCATCGCTTTTTCCACCGGGTCAAGCTGGAGCACAATGGCTATTCTTTACCCTATAGTTATTCCCACTACATGGATACTAACCCAAACGGCAGGCATGGATCAGGATATAGCCATGGAAATTTTGTTTAACGTAATTGCCGTTGTACTGGCTGCCTCTGTATTGGGTGATCACTGTTCCCCCATTTCGGATACTACCATCCTGAGCTCACTGGCCACAGATTGCAATCATATTGACCACGTAAGAACTCAGCTTCCTTATGCTTTGCTTGTCGGGTCGTTTGCCCTGGCTTGCAACGGACTGGCCACACTACTGGGCGGGTCGTTCCTGGTTTGCATGTTGCTGGCCCTGGCTGCAACTGCTTGTATGGCCATTTTGATACGCCGTCTGGGTACGCCTACGGAACAGGCACAAAATCCACACTAGTTTCACCGGGTAGTGGATAGAAAAAATCCTGTATGACGGTCCTACTGAAGGGGAGGCAGCTCTTCGTCTTCATACTCATAGCCTCCGCTTTCGCGAAGCAGCTCCTCAAGGTCCTGCATCATTTTCTCGTAATCCAAAAAATCCTGCTCCAAAGCTTCGTCAAACTCCAGATCAACATACCACGCTCCGTCTATGAGTACGAGGTCAAACTCTTCTGCATTGCCCAGATCGTCACAACAAATAGTGCAACGTGCTTTTGATCCCCTGTATGTGCATTCAACTGTGTAATCTCCCGGTTTGCCGGGGATGTATTCTTCCTCCTCTTCTTCAAACTCTATGTCCAGATCATCCCATTCCTTATTCAGCCGCTGAATAAAATTGATGAAATCTACAGCCCTGGGAGTACTGATGGCCTTGGCAGCTTCAAAGTCGCCATCATCCATCAGTGTTTTCCATGTTAATGCCACATCATCGGGTGGTGGCGGAGCATCCTGACAAGATTGGAACACAAAGGCCACGAGGGCGAAGCCCAAAACAAAATGCCATACATAGTTACTGCCCAAACGCATATTCAAAATATTTAAGGACAAAGTTACAACCATTTTCATGGAAATGCCTACTTTGTTTGCCGGCTGAAACGCTGTTAAAATGAGTACAGATTGGAGATTATGGCTTCCTGCTTTTTTTCTGCTGTGGGCTTCGGGCTGCAGCAACACAGAAAATGACGCCCAAACCGAGCACCTGTCCGGGCTGCCTCTTCCCCTCAATGAAATGATGGCCAAGGGGCCGGTAGGATATGGAGGGATATTCCATTACAACGAAGAAGCCTTTATTACGCATCTGTTCCCTCATTGTATACGCGATGTGCAAAGCAACCGCATAGCTACCAACATTTATGAAGGCCTGGTTAGCCTGAGCCCTGACAGTCTGCACATTGTTCCTGCAATAGCCCGGTCATGGGACATTTCAGAAAATGGAACCTTGTATGTGTTTCACCTTCGCGATGACGTATATTTTCATGATGATGAATGCTTTACTAATGGCCGTGGCAGGAAAGTAAGCGCTTTTGATTTCAGCTACAGCTTTAATTTGCTGTGTGCTTCATATCCGGGTAATTACGGCTTCAGAATTTTCGATGGAATTGTAGCCGGAGCAGCTGAATACTTTGCTCAAACCATGCACGGCAATGCTGCTGACAGCAGGGTGGAAGGCATTGTGGCTATTGACTCTCTAACGCTGAGTATAAGACTCATTTTTGCCTACCCTGATTTTTTGCAGTTACTGGCCACTACTTATGCTGCGGTTGTTCCCCATGAAGCTGTTGAGTTATACACGCCGATGGGAATGCAGAAGCGGGCTGTAGGCACCGGGCCTTATATTTTGCACGAAATCAAAGAAGGTGAGCGATTGACTTTGAGGCGAAACCCATCCTATCGCGAAACCGATGAATGGGGAAATACGCTACCCTATCTGGATGGCATCAGGGTTAGTTTTTTAAGGGAACAAAAAGCGGCAATGCTGGCCTTCGAAAAGAATCAGCTTGACATGGTTTACCGCATTCCGCTGGAATTGTTTGACGAAGTACTGGATGAAAACGGCGTTCCAAGGGACCGGTACAGGAAATACACTATTCAGTCTACTCCGGCATTTTCTGCCGAGTACTACGGATTTCAGTTGCAATTGCAGCCTTTTGACAACTTGCTGTTTCGCCAGGCATTAAACTATGCTGTTGACCGCGATGAACTGGCTTATAATGTGCTAAAGGGAATGGCCATACCCGCTCATCACGGGATAGTACCCCGGGCTGTATACGATGCCACCGGAAATACTGCTGACAGTTTTCCGGGATTTGACTTTGACCCCGAAAAGGCGAAGTCCCTTCTAGCAGAATCCGGTGTAGGTGACCAATGGGCCAATAACAAACTCAGTTTGCAAATCAATAGCGGTGGCGGCAAAAACATCCCCGTTGCCGAGCAAATCGTACAACGTTTCGAGGAAATTCTCGGCCTCAAAGTCAATATCGATATCCAGCCATTTCACCTTCATTACGACAAAATTGAACGCGGTCAAGCCCCTTTCTTCAGAATTGGCTGGTCGGCAGATATCATCAGCCCCGAAAGTTTTCTGCGAAGCTTTTACAGCGGTACTTCCATCAATGAACACACTCGGGTAGAGTACAATCATGCCCGGTACCACAATGAGCAGTTCGATAAAATGTTTAACCTGGCCCGAAAAACGGCTGATCGCACCAAAAGCAACCGCTACTTTGCACAGGCTGAGCAACTTCTGATGGAGGATGCTGCCTTTATTCCGCTGTTTACCAACATAGAATTCAGGCTGCTTCAGCCTCATGTACGAAACTTTCCGCAAAACAGTATGGAATTCAGGTCATTCAAAAATGTATTTTTTGATCAACTCAATGCTTCGATGTAATGCTGATACCCCGCTACAGGGAAGATTGTGAGCTTGAAGCCGGAGTAGATGAAGCCGGCCGGGGATGCCTTGCCGGACCGGTAGTAGCCGCCGCCGTGATCCTGGCTCCGGGCAACTCTCATCCCATGCTTGCAGACTCCAAGAAGCTTTCTGAGCGTCAGCGCAATGAGGTGGCACATTGGATAAAAACCCATGCCCTCAGTTGGGCACTTGGTGAGGCCTCCGTGGCTGAAATTGAAAAGCTCAATATTGTCCAGGCATCAGTGCTGGCCATGCACCGTGCCATTGCAGCCCTCAAGCCCGGGCCGGAACAGCTGATCATAGACGGCAATTATTTCAGACCGTACCGTTCAGTTCCGCATGAGACACTGGTGAAGGGTGATGCCAAATACCAGAGTATAGCCGGTGCCAGTATTCTGGCCAAAGTACACCGTGATCAACAGCTTAAACTACTGGACAAGGAATTCCCGTGGTATCAGTGGTCAAAAAACAAGGGATATCCCACGGCAGCGCACAGGCAGGCCATTGCAGAATTTGGCCCGTGTATTCACCACCGAAAATCATTTAAACTTTTACCTGATCATGTGATCAGTCCGCAGATTTTTTAGATCAGGGAAGGGTCGCGTTGCATAAGTGCGGGTAGGTTGCGCAACGCAGCCAGCTCACGGTAAGCCACCTTGGCCACTTCAGCAGGATATCCAAAATACACCTTTCCTGCTTCCAGTGATTTGCTCACTCCCGACTTTGCCAGCACCACCGCGCCTTTGCCGATTGTTAAGCCTTTGGAAACGCCAACCTGGCCATACAACACCACATCGTCTTCAAGTATGGTTTTCCCTGCAATACCAACCTGAGCAGCCAGCAAACAGTTTTTGCCCAGTACTACTCCATGTCCAAGGTGGATCTGGCTGTCGAGCTTACTTCCTTCACCGATTATGGTATCTCCGCTTACACCGCGGTCTATGGTACAAGAGGAGCCAATGTGTACATTATTGTTTATAATAACCCGGCCAATGGTATGCCAGGGCTTGTATTCGCTTCCTTCTTTGTGAAAGTAAAATGCATCGCCACCTATGGTGTTATTGGGCATTATGCGGCAATGTTCACCAATGGATGTATAGGGTCCAATATAGGTGCCGGCACCAATATGTGTGTGAGCTCCAATTTCGGTATGAGCAGCAATAATCACCTGAGGAGCAATTACGGCAGAAGGATGAATTTTTGCAGTTGGATCTACAGTAGCGGTTACCGGCATAGGTGGCTGCAAAGCCAATGCCAGACTGTTATAGGCTTCAAACGGCCTGGGATGTATCATTAACACCCGCTCTGCACTTATTCCGTTGTATACTTCAGGCAGAATAATGGCGGTGGCTTCCGAAGCAAAGGCCTTTTTGTAGTATTTGGCCACATCCACAAAAGTAAGATCCCCCTGTACTACCTTATGAATTTCATTCATGCCGGCAATCTGAAGATCACCGGGCCCGTATAGCTTTGCGCCTATCATGTCGGCAAGCTCACCGGCTGAAAAAGGTTTGGCGTATTTCATGTAAAATGTTTTATGGTGCCCCTCAGAAACTTCAAAGTTTCCTTTACTTTGCGCTTCTGTTTTATATAATTCTACATCTGCTGAGTATGCAACCGAAACGCCTGAAGGGCAAAGTTATTTCAATAAAAGCCAAATCATGACGAAAGAAACACCGCTTTTCGACAAACACGGGAATTTGGGTGCCAAAATGGCCCCCTTTGCCGGATATTACATGCCGATTTCATATACAGGCATCCGTCAGGAACACTTCGCCGTCAGGGAAAAAGCCGGCATTTTTGATGTATCCCATATGGGTGAATTCATCATCCGGGGCTCTGAAGCACGTAAACTGATTCAGTACATCACCACCAATGACGTCAGTAAACTTGCCAAAGGTATGGCGCAATATAACTGCCTGCCCAATGAACGAGGCGGTATAGTGGATGATCTGCTGGTTTACAAACTGGACAACCGCAACTGCAATGCCGGTGAAGAAGCCTTTATGCTGGTGGTCAATGCATCCAATATGGAAAAGGACTTTGCCTGGATCACTGAGCACAACAAGTTTGACACCCGGGTTATTGACATTTCCGACGAAACTGCTCTGCTGGCCGTTCAGGGGCCATTGGCCACTGAAATTCTTCAGGGCCTCACGTCTCACGATCTTGATGCCGTCCCCTTTTACCGCTTCATCAGGGGTTCAATGGCCGGCATTGACAACGTCATTATTTCCGCTACCGGTTACACCGGATCCGGCGGATTTGAGCTGTATGTTAAAAACACCCATGCTGCCCAACTGTGGGATGCCATTATGGAAGCAGGCCGGCATCATGGCCTGGAACCTGCCGGCTTAGGTGCCCGTGATACCCTGAGGCTCGAAAAAGGTTACTGCCTGTACGGCAATGACCTTTCCGATGAAACCACGCCGCTTGAAGCAGGCCTCGGCTGGATCACCAAACTGCAAAAAGGTGATTTTATCGGTAGAGATGTACTGGTAAAGCAAAAGGAGGAAGGCCTGCAACGCCGCCTGACAGCTTTTGTAATGGACGGACGTCGTGTTCCGCGTCAGGGATACCATGTAGTAGATCAGCATGGAGAAATTGTAGGTGAAGTAACTAGCGGTACCATGTCACCAACACTCGAGAAACCCATTGGCCTGGCCTACATTAAGACAGGTCTGCAGCAACCGGGTACTCCCATTGGCATCAATATCCGCGGCAATGCAGAATATGCTTCGATAGTTAAACTGCCATTTGTGTAGAATTCACAATCTGATCACCGGGAGACCATGCAGAGTATCCGTGTGTTCTGCTGTCAGGTGTTGTTTTTTTATGTCTCTTTGTGGGTGCCGGTACAACAATAACATGAAGCCACCGCCACCGGCACCAAGAATTTTTACAGCCAGCGGATAGTCGTGATCAAGACACTTTTCCCACAGTTCGTGTGACGACTCTGGGATCATGGCCTGCATATACTTCCACTGTAATACAGAAAGTTCCTTGACCATGAAAAAAACCTCCTCGCTTTTACCCTGAATCCAGGCCTTAACTACACGGTTTTGCAGCGGAATCAGTTGATCCCTTAAAACTGCACTGAATACCGGGTCATTGCACATCTCGTGAAACCTGGCCACCATGGCTGAAGTTGAACGCGGCTGTAAGGTATCTGCAAGCATCACCGGGCAAACCATTTTCAGCCGGTTTTCCGGCAATATCAGTGCCTGACCATTTGACATCATCACAGGTCTTTGAGTAAAACTCACCAGCGGGTCAAGCCCGGAACTGCGTCCATGAAAAATCGATTCAATTTCCGCGAGGTTGGTCTGAATTTCTTCATGATCCTGATCTATGCTTTCAACATATCTAGTGTACATAGCAGCAGTAAGCACACCTGAACTGCCCAAACCGTAACCTGTCGGAATATTGGTTTCAAACCTCAGCCCCTGCCCTAGTTCGTCCATCAAAGTTTTGGCTATGTGAATTATCCTCCTGTTTGCCGGGCCTAAATGGCTGAGGAATTTTTGCAGCGTATCTAAAAGCATTTTATGGAGTTTATCCGGGCTTTTATGTGAAGACCATCGCAATGCTCCGGTAAATGCAGGTAGTGGAATGGCCAGCGCATCACCCCCGTGGAGAATGGTATATTCGCCAAAAAGAAGGAGTTTGGCAGGGAAAACAGGGCTGCTTTGGTCTGCTGTTTTTTTCATGATTGAATAAAATACGGGGCAAAATGACCGTTAATTGGGCACAATTTTGTAGTTTTCGCCCTCTAAACGCAAACTTTAACACTTCAAAAGTAATCGGGGTCATTCTTTTCACTAAGTTTGCTTCGCTTTTTTTGAATCGGCAGTAATTAATTTCAAGCGAATAAATTTGCAATGAAGCAACTCATCCTCTCAATCTGGATGTTACTCTCTACCGGCCTGTTGCTGGCTCAGGATATCCATTTTTCCCAATATCACATGTCTCCGCTCAACCTGAACCCCGCACTTACCGGGGTGATGAACTGCAATATAAGGTTTACCGGTAACTACCGGTCACAATGGGCCAGTATTTTGAAAGAGTACGCATACAAGACCTACTCCTTTTCATACGACCAGCGCTTTGCTGTTGGAAGATATGACAATTTCGGTTTAGGTCTTACTCTTTGGGGAGATGTGGCCGGTGAATTAAATTTCGGAACCAATACCGCTAAAATTAGCACTTCCTATGCCAAGCGCTTAGGTGGTGACCTGCAAAAGTCACATTACCTGGTAGCCGGTATTGAAGGTGGTATTTCTCAACGCAGAATCAACCTGGCCAACGCACAGTGGGGTAGTCAGAATAACCCTGATAATCCGGGAAATCACGACCCTAATATACCCAGCGGAGAGCATATAGATAACGATAACTTCCTTTTCCCCGACTTTTCTGCAGGCCTGCTTTGGTTCAGTGTACTTAGCGACCGCACCAACTGGAACGCCGGTATTGCCATGAGCCACCTGAACCGCGCCAATCAGTCATTTTTTGACGACAAGGTTGAATCATTGTACACCAAGTTTACGGCCCATATAGGTGCTGAGCTTATGATGAACAACCGCTTTGGATTTAGCCCCAATATCGTTTACTGGGATCAGGGACCCCATGCCCAACTCAATCTGGGTACATACCTTAAATTCCGCCTGGGAAGAAGCCAGTTCAATTACCAGACTTTCCAGATTGGCCCGTGGATGCGCTTTTCCCGCACATTCAACAACTTCCTGGAACCCGAATCCATCATTTTTGCAGCCCGTTTTGATTACAATGAGTTTACTATCGGTATCAGCTACGATGCCAATATCTCGACGCTGCGGGCAGCTACCAATGGCAATGGCGGTTTTGAGTTTTCCATTCAGTACAAGATCTGTAACCTCGACCGCCGCGGAGTTTACTGCCCGGCCAATTTCTGATTCTGACTTTCAGGTCTGAAACCTAACTAAACGGGTTCTCGATGCCGCATGGGCGGTATTCAACAGGCATAAAAACCAAATGCCCCAGGTATATGTTTATGCAGTACCAATTCTTCATCCAGCCTCTATGCCCATTCAAAAAAGTCTGCTAAAGACTATGCAAACCAACCGGAATCGGTCTGTTTTGGCAGCTTCTGCCGGGCAAACCGTGTTTCTGGTGTTTCTTCGTCATTTTGGCTGCTCATTTTGCCGCGAAGCCCTCAATGATATTTCCGGCCTCAGAAAAAGGATAGCAGACATGGGGTTCCAGCTTATATTTGTGCATATGTCCGATGAACCCACGGCAGAAGAATACTTTCAACGTTTCGGGCTCAGTGGCTCCGAACATGTTTCCGATCCTTTGTGTCGTTATTATCAGGGGTTTGGGTTGGTGAAAGGTACATTTAATCAGTTACTCGGGTTTCACAACTTCATACGAGGCATTGATGCCGGTGTTTTTCAGGGTCATGGTGTGGGTAAATTTTTAGGAGACGGCTTTCAGATGCCCGGCCTGTTTCTGATCCAGAACGGGGATATCGTGCAGAGCTTCATCCACAAATATGCCGGAGAGCGGCCTGATTACATCGACTTTTTGCAATGCTGCCCTCCGTTTGATGTGGAAACCGCAAAAGCAGTTTGAGTTCAATGAGATGAAATACAGGTTATGCGAGGATGGCGATTTTCAGAATATTTGCCCCGGGATCAGCGCCCGCCCTATGAAAAACTTCAGGGCTTGTTCAACCAATTGCTGATGATGACCGGAGGCCGGGCTACCGAGGCTCTGAGCTGGCTAACGGACATTGACCGTCAGTACGGGATTACCGATGATCAGTATGGAATACCGGATTTCATCAGGGAAATGATAGAGCGGGGATTTCTGGAAATGATACCCGGCAGTGGAACTGATGCCGACATGCGCCCTACTGCAAAGATGAACGTATTTCTACGCAGGTCGGCATTGCGGGAAATATTCGGCAAGATCAAACGCAGCAGGTTTGGTGCCCATAACACCCGTATGCCCGGAGCCGGGCTTGATCACACGTCGGAAATACGGCCCTTCCGGTTTGGGGATAAAACCGAGGATATTGCGGTATCCGAAAGCCTGAGAAATGCTCAGATCCACCATGGCATTGACCGGTTTATCATGACACCTGACGACCTTGAGGTGAGAGAAACACTCTATCAGAGCCGCATGAGTACCGTGCTGATGATAGACATCAGTCACTCCATGATTCTGTATGGTGAAGACCGGATTACCCCTGCAAAGAAGGTAGCTATGGCTCTGGCCGAATTGATTACCACACAGTACAAAAAAGATACTCTGGACATCATTGTGTTTGGCAACGATGCCCGTGAAATTGCCCTTAAAGATCTTCCGTATCTTGAAGTGGGGCCTTACCACACCAATACCGTGGCCGGCCTTGAACTGGCCATGGAGCTGCTCAGAAAGCGGAAAAATCCAAACAAGCAGATCTTTATGATCACCGATGGAAAACCCACTTGCCTGAAAAAAGGGAAAAAGTATTACAAAAACAGCTGGGGTTTGGATCGTCAGATCATCAACCGGACCATAGGGATTGCCGTAAGATGTCGCAAGCTGGATATCCCCATTACTACTTTTATGATTGCCAACGATCCTTATCTGGTTAGTTTTGTGGAGGAGTTCACCGAAGCAAACCGGGGAAAAGCATTCTATAGTAATCTGGATGGCCTGGGTGATCTGGTGTTTGCCGATTACAACCGGAACAGAAAAAAACGCATGTAAGTGCTGTTGCAGGGTAGCCCGGTAAGCCCCACTATACAAGGACGCGGAGCGGCCCCAACAAAAAGACATGCACAATCATCCCTATCAGCCTGTGAAAAGAAATACTTATCGCACTCCGATGTGCTGAATATGCTTGCTGAGTCCACTGTCAGTACACGCGGGTTTTATGTACCATTACCGTTTTGAGGTTTACGAAGGATTCCAAACCATTGCGTCCCAGCTCCCGGCCTATGCCTGATTGTTTAGTGCCGCCAAAGGGTAATCTGGGATCAGACTGTACCATTTCGTTGATGACCACCGTGCCGGAATCAATAAAACGGGCTAGATGTTCTGCTTTGGCCAGGTCTTCGGTCCACAGTGAGGCCCCCAGACCAAAGTGGGTTTTATTGGCCAGTTCAACTGTATGCTGCTCATTGTCGGCCCGGGCTATAACGGCCAGCGGACCAAAAGTCTCTTCCGTCATACATGGCATGTCCTCGCGGGTATTGTTGATTACGGCAGGGCTGAAAAAGCAGGGATGTTCAGCAGAAGGGTGCTCCCAGAGGATGTTAGCTCCCATGGCTACCGATTCCTGATACTGCCTTCTGATCCTGTTTCGTGCGTTTTGATTAACCATAGGACCGATATCCGTATCCCTGAGCAGCGGATCTCCGGCTTTCCAGGTTTTCAGTTGTGTAACCAGCATCTGACAAAATTCGTCGTAGCGGTCTTTAACCACAATGATTCGCTTGGCGGCAATACACGACTGGCCGGCATTGCGAAATCTGGATTGTACTGCTTCCGCCACAGCGCGGCCCAAATTGGCATCAGACAGCACAATGAAAGCATCACTTCCTCCAAGTTCGAGCACAACAGGCTTGATGCTTTGACCAGCCATGGAGGCCACAGAAGCACCGGCTTGGGTGCTGCCCGTAAATGCTACCCCGCATATATGCGGATGACGGATGACCGATTCCACTGTACTCACGTCAGCAAGCAGCGTAGTGAACACCCCTTCAGGAAAGCCGGCTTCCAAAAACAACAGTCTCAGTTTGATGGCTGAGGTTGGCACGTTGGGTGCCGGCTTATGGATTACGGTGTTACCGGCCAGAATAGCAGGAATGGCACATCGCATGGCTTGCCAAAACGGAAAGTTCCAGGGCATAATGGCCAGTACCGTTCCCATGGGATCTTTGCGGACATAACTACGAACTGCACCAGCCGCGATGTATTCGTGCCTGAGTAGTTCGGGTGCCTGCCCGGCATAATACCTGCAAAGCCAGATGCATTTCCTGATCTCTGCCTCACTTTGCACAATGGGCTTTCCCATTTCATTGGTTATGCCCTGTGCCAATTCCCTGAGGTTTTCATCCAGTTGCTCAGCCAATTTAAGGAGAAGGCTGATCCTGTGATCCGCAGCCGACCAGCGCCAATTGAGAAAGGTGCGGTGAGATAAATCCAGAGTGCGATTGACTTCTGCAGAGTCTGCCTTGGGAAAAACTGCCCATTGCTCACCCGTGTATGGTGAAATGGAGGTGAATATTTCCATGGGATTTCAGCGTTTTATCAATGGCGGGCTTTCTGGAACCTGTAATCGCGATACTGCAGGATGTCAACAAACTCGTTCTCAAAATGTCTGATCTGCCTTCTCTGCAGCCCAAAAATACCGGATGTGGTTTCAATCTGCCGCCTGAATACAAAACGGTTATGAGGAAGATCGCCGGGTTCTTCCTCCAGATAGTACCTGAAATCAATCCCGTGTTTGCTGAGCATTCTGCCCGTGTATATGATCAAATCGTGTCCCAAACAAGCTGCCCTGTCGGGTATATAACCAAATCTCTCATAAAACGTTGTCGCAAAGCTCATGAAGTCTTCATTAAAAACATCCGTATAGGAAGGTGATGGTATGTGCAAATTAACGTGTTCAAAAAAATCGAAATTGATCTGCTCAAACCGGTCCCATTGCGGCATACCGAATACCATAATGTCATACTCGCGGCTTTTCAGTGAAAGCTCCTGTACCAGTGCCAGTACCATATTTTCGCTGCTCCACGAAGGAACAACGAATACATTGACCCTGCCTTTTTTCAGGTAAGGGTTGACGTTTACATGGGGCACTCCGCGGGTAGCCGGAATCAGGTACTTGTTCAGCGAGTCTCGGGTAAATCCGCTGCCGGGTAATTCCCGGTAAGCTTCTTCAAAAACCTTGAGCCGACTGCGCTCATCCTGATTGTCAGCGGCTACCAGAGTAACATTAGCATTGAGTGCCTGTCGGGCTATATGCTGCATCACCGTTCTACTGATGCTATGCATACCCGGATTGACCTGCAGAAACCAGGGATTGTTGTGAATGCCATCGGAAGCACCGGCAAATGGCGATATCACGATACGCTGAGCATTTCTTCCATGTTCTGCCAGTACTTTGATTTCTTCAGACCTGGCCCCGCCTATAAAAATGTGAGCTTGGCTCACATCCCTGTCCGTATTGAGTATTCGGCGCATTGCCCCTGCATCCGCTTCCGTATCGCGGATATAAAGCTGGAGATTTATCGATTCCTTGCGGAGTTCATCAAGACCCAGCAGCATGCCATGGTAAAAAGCCATCGCCCGCTGGGTGGAAATACTTCCCGGCATTGAAGCCCGGTTGGAAGTCATAAAGGGCAGTAAAACTGCAATTTCATACGTGGCAAATATCTTCGGATCTTCCGGTATGATTTCTTCTACGATGTCATCAATTCGGGGTTCGGCAGGAGTGACTATGGGTGGCAGCGGATCGGCAGGATCAGTCCATTGGATGGTATCCATGGGAGGCAATTCTTTGCGGGGATCAACTTTTTCTGCAGGTGGGCGGGGCTGAGGCCCCGTCACCAGGTTGCGGATGGCATCGCAACCACTCCACAGCAAAAGCATGGCAACCGCCAGCAATGCCGTATATCTATTCCCACTCAATGGTGGCCGGTGGTTTGGTACTGATGTCATACACTACTCGGTTTATTCCGCGTACCTCATTGATGATCCGGTTTGAAACCCTGGCCAGAAAATCATAGGGAAGCCGGCTCCATTCGGCCGTCATTCCGTCAACCGAAGTTACCGCCCTCAAGGCTACGGCTTGTTCATAAGTTCTTTCATCGCCCATAACGCCTACTGACTGTATAGGCAGGAGTATAACGCCGGCCTGCCACACTTTGTCATACAGCCCTTCGCTTTTTAATGCCCCGATAAAAATATGATCGGCCAGCTGCAGCAGCCTCACTTTCTCAGGTGTTATCTCGCCCAGAATCCTTATGCCCAGGCCGGGGCCGGGAAATGGGTGTCTGCCCAGTATTTCTTCAGGAATGCCCAGCTCACGGCCTACGGCCCGAACTTCGTCTTTAAACAGCATGCGAAGCGGCTCTACGATCTTCAGTTGCAGTATATCGGGCAGCCCGCCTACATTGTGATGTGACTTGATGGTGACCGAAGGTCCGTGCACCGATACCGATTCAATCACATCCGGATAAATAGTACCTTGCCCCAGCCACTGTACTTCGGGCAATTGCTCAGCGGCACGTTCAAACACCTCGATGAAAGTACGGCCAATGGCCTTTCTTTTAGCTTCAGGTTCGCTGAGCCCTTCCAGAGCAGTATAAAACTCGCTGCTGCTGTCAACACCTTGCAGATTGAGTCCTAACTTTTTGTAAATGGCCATTACTTCATCAAACTCATGATACCGCAACAGGCCGTTATCCAGAAAAATCCCGTGAAGCCGGTCGCCTATTGCCCGGTGTATTAATGTTGCGGCAACACTGCTGTCAACCCCACCCGACAAGGCCATCAACACATGTTCGTCGCCCAGCTCGGTACGCAGCCTATCCACCGTTTCCTCCACAAAGGAAGCAGGAGTCCAATCCGGTGTGCATCCTGCTATGTGGATCACAAAATTCTCAATCATCTGCCTGCCGTGGTCGGTATGGGTAACTTCAGGGTGATACTGAACACCGTAAACCGCATGGGCGGTTTTACCCGGCACAGCCCTGAAAGCAGCCACATCGATATCTTCGGTTCGTGCTATAACCTCAAACATGTCGGGGAGTTCCAGAATGGTATCCCCATGCGACATCCACACTTGACTTTGGGCAGGAAGGTTTTGCAAAAAAGGATCGGAGTGATGGGTGGGAAACATTGTGGCTTTACCGTACTCTCTGCGTTGAGAGCGTTCAACCCTTCCACCAAAGTTTCGGGCCAGAAACTGTGCTCCGTAACAAACTGCCAGTACAGGGTATTTTTCGAGTATGGCCTTCCACAGCGGTTCGGGAGCCCCTTCCTCCAGCACCGAACAAGGGCTGCCTGAAAAGATTACACCCTGTACCCCGGAATGCTCAAACGGAAACGAATGGTAGGGATGAATTTCACAAAACACGTTGAGTTCGCGTACCCGGCGGGCTATCAACTGAGTATACTGCGACCCGAAATCGAGAATAATAATGGTTGAATGCATAACGGCGCAAAGATAAAAAACCCCTGCCCGCATTTTGCTTATTTTTGATTTGCTATAACTTCACTTGTACTCCTGCATGCATCCCGGCCAGTCCTCTGAACCTGTTCATGTGCTGGTAAAAGAGGGTTGAATACAATGAAAAGCGTTCCGTTAACTTGTATTCCAACACTGTTTCGAACATAACATTGATAGAAGTAAAGTTAAAATAATAAGGCTCTAAATAAACCAGCTCTACCGGGGGAAAAAACAAGGGATTATGCGCAGTTCCTTCATGCGTTTCAACGATAAAATGTTTGTTGACCCTCGCTGCATAAATTCCTATTCCTGAATGCAAAGTAATTGAGTTATTGTTATACCACCTTAACAGAATTATACAAGAGCCGGAAAATTGACTGGAATTCGAAGTTTTAGTTAGCAAGTAGGCATATGGCTTATCTTTTGCGTTGTTTGGGGATTGTGATCCAAAAGGGTCAGTATATCCAGGACTGTAATACCAATATCCTTCGTTTGAATTGATATCCACATTCCTGTTCCCAACAGCTTTTCCTACCTGAACAGATAACCTAATCATCCATGGAGAATCATCCTCCAGATGGTAGCCACCACCTATATGCCAACTAAACATCGGTAAGGAGCTGTGAAATGCATAACCAACTCCGGGGCCGGTATATATATACTGGCATGTTGCAAGCAAATTATGCATTAAAAAGATCATTACAAAACATAACCTTATTACCATTACTGATCCTGTTAATTTCAAAATCTGGTCGAAATTGCTATTCCAATGCTACCGTACGGTATATCAAAAGGATTGATCATGGCTTCAATCAAAGACCTTGAAGACAATCCATGCAGATACATATGAATACCCAGGGATGAATTCTCACTGAAGTGCCATCTGATTGTTGGTTGGAAATTAAAGCCAATCGGCCCAACTCGTCTCTCATAGTAGTTGATTACATAAGCTCTTAACACAGGCGTATCGCTTCCAGGCTCATACCAATTGAATCCACTTTCTTCAGCGGTCATTACTACAGAGTGAAACTCAAGTCTAAGACTGTACTCAATACTTAATGAAAACAGATTTCTAAATATCCTTGGGGTGTTAAACTCAATTCCGATTTCAGGTTCGAAAACAAACTCCTGATCTCCGATCCAATTTCTGGTGTTGGAGATCCCCAGCTCAAAATCATCATTACCTAGTTCAATAGGAGAAGCAGGCATATGTCCGGAAGTCTGTGCCCACAAAGGCATATCGGGCGGATAAGAATCAAAAAAAGGAAAGTTTACATCCTTATATACATACTTATAAACCAAAACACCTCCTGTTGCAGTAAGGTAATTATTGAGTACGTATTTATACTTTGCTCCCACTCCAGGACCAGCTCCCTGACCAAGATATATGCCAATTTGAAGCTCGTGATTCATCTTCTCTTGCCCCATTAAGACATTTGGCAAAATCAAAAATACAAATAGATATTTATACATGCAATCATGTAGTTTAAATACATATGTGGTTTACATGTTTACCGACTGCAACAATAGCAAAAATCTTCAGAATTTCCAATCCAAAAATGGAAGTAGCTAGAAGTACTGTGTTTTCGTGAATCAATGCCATTGAAAACATTACTATTAAAAGGTGCACAATAATAAACCAATTCCTCATCCAGACCTTGATCTTTTATTGTGTACTTAATCGTAGTTGATGCTGTAATACTCCCCAATGTTTCTTGTCCTCCAACAATAAAATTTATTGGAAAATTATTGAATCCGAGAGTTACGGATACTTCAGTTCCACTGAAAGGATGAACCCCAATCAACTTGTATTTCATCACATCCCCATGACCTAGTTCCAATCTATTCCAAAATTACAAATTTATTTTCGTAATCCTGTCCGTTTTATCAGGGGGGCTTAACAGTAAGTCAATAATTCTGCGAAAGTTTGATTATTATAGATAACTTCGTCCTTAGCCATTTTCCAAAATACCACATATCCGCCAAAATAGTCATTTCTTGCTTCCTCCAATAAGTAATCCCTTATTTCAGAAACAACCTGAGCCCTTGCTAAAGCTTTCGCAAATACTACCTCCGGATGCTCTGTGTGCATTAATGAAAAGCTGACAGGCCATTCACTCTGCCATGTTTCCTTTTTGCAACCATACGTTCCACAAAGCATACCTGTAATGAAAAAACCGAGAAGAATCCCATTGTAACCTCCTAAAAATCTTGTAATTCTAGGGAGAGAGAGCTGTCATGATAATTTAATTTCAATGAACAATAAAGCAAATCTATAGTTGCCAATCCAAAAACCAGAACTAGTTTGGATCTGTGATGATTCTTGCCATGTTTTATAATTTTCGAACTTTGTAATGGGATACATGTATACCCCCACACCCCTATACTACCTCGCCATTCTTCCCGGGCCACCGGTAGCAGGGCAATTACAGCAAATCCGCCTCCAGCTGGGCAATCGATTCAGTTTAAAGCGGGCCCTCCGCTCACCGCCGCATATCACGCTGATTCCGCCTTTTCGGCTCGATGACACTTCTATGCCAGACCTCGTTTATCGCATCTGCAAAGTGTGTAGCACGCAGCAGGATTTCATCGTATATCTTCATGGCATGTCATTTTTCAGCAATCGCGTGCTCTTTGCCAATCCGGTATCCACTGAGCCGCTGCTGAGGCTTCAGAGTGCCCTTCAGAGTGCACTGGCCTTGCCCGGTGATACTTCCGGCAGGCCCTATCTCCCACATCTTACGCTGTTACTCAATGACCGCGGCCATACCTTGCCACCCGGGCAGGTGAAGGAAGCCATACAAAATATCGAAATTCACTGTACTTTCCAGATCCGGTCAGTTTATCTGCTCAGACTGTCACAAAAGCGGTGGCAGGCCTGTCTGGCGTTTCATCTTTCCCCTTCAAAGGATATAGCTCATGATGAGCAAGATCAGCAATTTTTCGCCATTTGACAGATGGGACCTGTTTTTGATGGGTCACTTTTTGTTGGGGCCGCTTTGCGTCCCTGTGGCTTTTGTTCTTTCCGCCGGAAGCAGGGCGGCACTACCGCATAATGGTTACACTGCCCGAGTAGTGGCGTATTCTGCCGTTCACAAACCGAATGGTAATGTGGTACACATACACGCCGGGGTCTGCAGGCCGGCCGTTGAGCAGGCCGGGCCAGCCATACTGCGGATCGTTGGGCGGCACGTTTCTTTGTGCCCACATCAGGCTGCCCCAGCGATCGTAGATCTCCATGTTTTCCACACGGGCTACATCGTATCCGGCCAGCACAGTAAATACTTCGTTAGCTCCGCCGCTTCCCGGATGGAAAATATTGGGGATGAACACGTTTTGCGGCTCGGTCACTTCCAGTAAAAAGCTGCCTTCGGCCGTGCAACCTGCCGTATCCGTCAGGATCAGGGTGTACAGTGTGGTCTCATGGGGGG
>JBJHCA010000061.1:0-13818 GCA_050485785.1 Saprospiraceae bacterium
AATACCTGATCAAACAGGCGAGTATCATCTTTTCCCCGTTTAGCGATGAAAGCGGGAACCAGATTCGAACCGTATTGGTTTATTTTTTTAGTCTGATCAAAAACAAATCAAAGATGATCAAAGCCATAGAATTTATGCCCGAGCCGGTACAAGGCAAAGCCCGTAATGCATACGAAGAACTCATCCTGGAAGGCATGGAGAAAGGCATGGAGAAGGGCATGGAGAAAGGCATGGAGAAAGGCATGGAGAAAGGTATGGAGAAAGGCATTGAGAAAGGCCGGGAGGAAGGCAAGATAAAAACTGCCCTGAATTTCTTTAAGCTCGGTGTTAGTCTTGAGACTATTTCAAAAGCCACTGGTTTAAGCGAGGAAGAACTAGACCGCATCATCCGGGAAGCGGAACAGACCGGGTAAATTGATCCATTCATGTCAAAGATGATCAAAGCCATCAATTTTATGCCCGAGCCTGTACAAGGCAAAGCCCGTAATGCATACGAAGAACTCATTCTGGAAGGCATGGAGAAAGGTATGAAGAAAGGTATGGAGAAAGGTATGGAGAAAGGTATGGAGAAAGGCATGGAGAAAGGCATGGAGAAAGGTATAGAGAAAGAAAAAATAAGAACTGCCATCAATCTCTTTAAACTAGGTGCAGATTTGGATTTCATAGCCAGGGCAACTGAGTTAGACCGGGAAACTTTGGACCGCATTATCCGGGAAGCGGAATAGACAACGCAATCCCTTTCTCCCCACATTTTCATCCCCGGAAAAAATCACCTATCTTGACCCTTGATAACCTACTACATCCGCGATGCACAAGGCAACACCATGAGTACGTATCAGGTGAAAGATGACACCTTGTGGGCCAATGAGTTTCACCTGTACGGCAGCAGCCGGCTGGGGATCAAAAAAGCCGACATCAACCAGGTTCATAACCACGACATTGTTTTTCCTTTGCATTACTATGATACACGGGGTTTACGGCAATACGAACTCACCAATCACCTGGGCAATGTACACACTGTGATCTCCGACCGCAAAATACCCGCTGATACCACACATTACGACACCACAGACTACTACCTGGCTGATGTGATCCATGTGTATGACTACTACGGTATGCTCATGCCCGAGCGTTCCTACACTGTATCCGATTTACATGAGATAGGCACCGATACCGTGTGGACGGTGGCGGGGCGGGGGTATCGGTTTGGGTTCGGAAATCAGGAAATGGACAATGAGATAAAAGGGGTTGGTAATTCTTACAGTTATACATATAGAATGTATGACCCACGTTTAGGGCGTTTCCTATCTGTTGACCCACTTTTTAAAGAATATCCATATTATACTCCATATCAATTTGCGGGGAATACTCCAATATGGGCAATAGATGTTGAGGGGTTAGAGCCTTGTATAGGCTGTTATATGCAAAAATATTGGGTTGGCAGGCAGATGATTAAAGTCGAAAACAACATACAACGCAAATTAGAAGCACAAGGATTGAGATTTACAGAAAGACAAGTAGTAAGGCATAACCCATTAAAAACATACCAAATAAAAGATAATCGCCCTAAGTCTCTTATAGCAACAGAGCAAAGCGGCTTACCGGGGTTACATAATGGCGTTGCTGATGCTTGGCGACATGGAATATGGAATGCCCTAAACACACAAAAAGCAGGGGAAGAATTTGCAAAGAAAAAATTGGAGATGCCCACGAAGAAGATAGACCTGAGCAACCCGCAGCAGAAAAAGAAATGGATCTTTTCAATAATGCCGTAGGGCGACAAGTCGCAAAAGATAATCCAAACGCATCAATACAAGAGTTAGGGGTAATTCTTTTAGATAAAGCGAAAGCAGGAGAGTTAAGAGTGCTTGATGCAGATGGTAATGTTGTGTCTTCTTCGATTGATGATGAGACCTATCAAAGGGCTTTGGATAATATCCAAAGCATAGATGTTTCAGGAGAAAGCCAAGATTATTAATAAGATGAAGAACTCAATAATTAAGGGAGCGTTTTGTGTATTTCTGATAGCTTTGGCAAGTTGTCAAAATGGTGATAAAAGTGCAGATAAAAACCAGTCGAAGGAAAGACTACTGATATTACTTTCTCATATAGAAAATAGTAAAATTAATACTGTGGTTAGTTTATCTGACTTATTTCATTTTGATACAGTTTATATCTACCCCCCATACACTCCAATATCCCAAATAGAAGTAGAGATACCTAATGTAAAATCAGTTCAGATAAAAGAAATTGATGATACTGCTTGTTTATTTGTCTTTACCAAAGATGAAAAGATTTCTTTTTTCTTTTACTATCCAAGAAATAAAGGTGATTTTTCTTCACTAAAATCAATTAAGTACCACAATACAAATAGTCAGTTTTTACTTGAAGAAAGGGAGCAGGCAAACGGTAAAAAATGGCTTTACCTAAAAGACTATTAATAGTTCTTGTTCCCTTGCTTCCATTTTCACCGTCCAGAGGGTCAGAATACCCCTTTCCTGCCCCTTAAATCCCAAAAAGTTTTCCACAATCCATATTTTATCCTTAATTCCTTGCTACTCTGTAAGCCTCCAACCACCCTCACCCCGCTACTAAAACTTGAGCTGAGTAAAGCTGAAGTAATCCCCCCAATTCCTAAGTGCTTCACATCAACAACCTTATGCAGGGCTGTTAAACTTATCGGCAAATTATAGTACTTGGTCGAGTACAGAACCGTTTTTAACCGAATAGCATGCACAAAATGGTACTTTGTATTGCATAGTTCAGGGTTTTACCATATCTTTGTGGTGTAATCAATCAGTCGGAAATTTTAAGCACTAACTATGAAGATTGAGAATGCAAAAGCACAAATGCGAAAGGGTCTGCTGGAGATGTGTATTTTGAGTATGCTTACCGATAAGGAAGCCTACCCCTCAGACATCATCGAAGCACTCAAGGAGCATGAGCTGATCGTAGTGGAGGGAACTTTGTACCCTTTACTCAACAGGCTCAAAGATGCAGGATTGCTTACTTATTCGTGGAAGGAATCGGTGAACGGCCCGCCGCGAAAGTATTATAAAACCACCGACGAAGGTCGGCAGATTGCTGAAGACCTTTCTGACAGCTGGTTAAAATTGTCACAATCGGTTTCAAACATCATTACTAAAACAGGAATCCAATGAAAAAAGTACTGAACATCAATCTGGGAGGTTACCCCTTCACCATCAACGAAGATGCATACGCCCTGCTGTACGACTATACCGATCAACTGGAGCGGGTTTTCAGTAAGTCTTCCGGCAAGGACGAGATACTCCACGACATTGAAGCCCGCATGGCCGAACTGCTTCAAAAGCGCATGGACGACAGGAAAATTGTCGATGCTTCTGATATACACTACCTGATTGAAGTAATGGGGCATCCCCGCGAAATGAGCGACATGGAGGAAAACTACGAGGAAACCTTTACCGATCACAGGAGTAACGATACCTCAACAAAAAGTTATCACATAAAAACAGGAAAAAGGCTTTTTCGCGATACGGAAAACAAAGTAATAGGTGGTGTGTGCAGTGGCCTGAGCGCTTACCTGGGGATCAATGATCCGGTGTGGATCAGGCTGGCGGCCGTCATAGGATTTTTTATCTACGGCTCCACATTACTGGCATACATCATTGCGTGGATGATTATACCCAAGGCCCGAACGGCTGCCGACCGACTGGCCATGAAAGGGGAGGAGGCCAATGTAAACAACATAGCCCGCACTATTGAAAACGAACTGGAAGACCTGAAAAAGGAGTTTAAAAACCTGGGTAAAGAGTTCGGAAACGGCAAAAAAAAGAAGAAACGAGACCATGAACATTAAATAACCTTGATTTTTTAACCAAGGGCAAGCATGTACGGAAGCCGGCGAGAGCCGGCTTCTTTTAGTTTGGCATGGATTCAGGCAGGTATGCTCACTTCAAAGCGGGTTCCGGATCCGGGTTCACTGCGAAGTACAATGGTGCCGCCCTGACCTTCAACAAGCCGTTTTACGCAGGCCAGTCCAATGCCGCATCCGCGTATCCCGAATCTGTCCTTCAAGGCCACTATCTCAAAAATATTGAAGATCTTTTCAAAGTTTTCAGCCTCAATGCCGGGGCCGTTATCGCTTACGGTAAAAACAAGGTGATCGCCTTGCCGGCTTATCTCCAAGCTGATCTCCACTTCGGGTTTGTCGTTAAACCGAATGGCGTTGGTCAGCAGGTGAATGAGAATTTGCTGCATGGCCGCGGGATTGATCTCAATAAAGTCATCGGCACCGTGGTACCGGATCCTGTACAGATTTTCGGGATCAACCGTGTTATTGATGCTTCGGAAAAAAGTGGGCAGATGCGTGCTTTCTTTTTCAGCAGCCAGGTACTTGTTGTTTTTGCCGAATGCCAGAATGCCGTCAACCAGCAACCTGAGCTGAGCCGAAGAGTCACGGATGAGTTCCAGCATTTCGGCCACGTTCTGATCCAGTTTTTCCGAATAATAGGTAAGCATCACATCAATCAGCCCTGAGATATTGCTGAGCGGTGCTTTTAAATCATGGGCAGCTATATTGGCAAAATGCTCAAGATCAAGATTCCTGCTGAGCACAAGTGCTTCTCTTTCCCTGAGTTGGTGCCGCAACCTGCCGAGCTCAACAAGCCTGAATACCTGCCCGGCTATGATCTGTAAAACAGTCCGCTGTTCTTCGGTGAGTTTTTTTGGCCGGGTATCAGCCACACATAAAAAACCCATCACATTGCCGGCATGGTCCTTCACAGGCATAGCGCCAAAATAAACGAGTCCTCCGGCCAGGTCAGAGGTATTGTCAGTAATATCTTTTTTTCGCAGGTCGGAAATTTCCGTGAAGGATGTATCGGCAGGGGATAAATGACCAAGCAGGCCGGCAAGAAATTCAGGCGAATAATGCTCTGCACTGTAAGCTCCGCTTATCTGCCATTGACCTTCTTCCAATAAACCTGTAAAAGCCACAGCCATCTGCAGGCTTGTTGCTGCCAACTGAGCTGTGTCATTGAAGGGCTGATGGATAGAATCGCCCTCTGAATACCCTTCGCGTTTAGCTTTCGCCTTGGGTGATGCCGCAATTATAGTAGGATTTACCATATATTCCCGGGTTGTAGTTTTCATCATCTTTGGCCACAAGATAATGCAAATATACACCAAAATCAAGGAATTATACTCATCGATTCCTTCCGTATCGCTCGTGGCTCGAAACCCAGTCGGAAGATGAAATGGCCGATGCCAGGGAAATTTCACCGGCCAGCACCACTCCGCCAATGATCTCGGCCAGTTTCATCACTTTGTTTTGTCCATAGCAACCCAGAATTTCAAGGCATTCCCTCTGGGTGGCCAGCCCGGTTCCGCCACCGTAGGTGGCAATAATGAGAGAAGGAATAGTAATGGAAATGTAGAGATCACCGGCCGGCGTCATTTCACTGTGGATGATCCCGGCAGATGACTCAGAAACATTGGCCACATCCTGGCCCGTGGCGATAAACATAGCCGTAATGCCGTTGGCAGAATGAAGCCCGTTGTTATTGGCTCCCGAAAGTATAGCGCCTACATTGGCCACCTGCCCGTGATAAACCAGTTGTTCGGGTTCTACACGCATGTATTTGATCAGGATATCTCTGGGTATGGTCACTTCAGCCGTTACGCGTTTTCCCCGCGTGTGCATCACATTCACCTGCGAGGCCTTCTTATCAGTGGCCAGGTTGCTTTCCAGGTAAAAATGCGTAATGCGGTGCCGCGTGTAGGTGTCCAGTATATAACTGCACGCGCTGAAGGTAGCCCTTCCCACCATGTTCTGACCTGCAGCATCGCCGGTGGTAAAATTAAAACGCAGGTAGGCAAACTTGCTCGCCAGGTAGGGATCTATGTATAAAAGTTTGCCTATGCTGGTGGTTGATTCGGCCTCTTCGGCAATTTTTTCCTTGTTATTCAGCACCCAGTCTACAAAGTCCCGGGCGGCTTTGGCGTGCTCAAACACAAATACCGGTGCGCGTTGCATAGCATCGCGCTGTACGGTTACCGTAGCCCCTCCACTGCGGTTGATCACCTTCATGCCACGGTTGTAGGAGGCTACCAGGGTGCCTTCAGTGGTAGCCAGGGGAATCATGAAGTCACCCTGTGCATGCTCGCCGTTGATCCGTATTGGGCCGGCAATGCCAAGCGGCACCTGAGCCACCCCGATAAAATGCTCGCAATTGCCTTGCAATATGCCCGGATCAAAGGAGTATTTCCTCAGGTGTTTAAACCGGGAACCGGTCTGTGACTCAACAAAACTTTGCCGTTCGGCTATGATCTCATCGCTGAAGTCGTCACGGGTATTCCTGGGAATACGGGGCTCTTTTTCGGGTTCTTGTTTTAGTGCAGCCTCCACTTTCATAGTGAGGGGTCCGAAGTCGGTGGTGTCAATGTGAAGCTCCAGTGAATGCTTGCCTTCGCTCAGGCCGGGATGTACTGCGTGTATCTGTAATAGCGCAAGCAAGGGAAAGTCGATCTGAAAGGCAGGCTGCTCACAATCACAGGAATAAGGGCTTCCTTTTTCGTCGCTTACCGTGATATGCTCCGGCGGAATGGATACATCGTTCACTTTGAGATCGCGCACACCGGTAATGACTGCATCCTCCAGTCTGTTTTTGATGGAAAACGCTATGCCCTTATCCGTGTTTTTCAGGCTGCCAAACACAAAGATCTGTTTGACTACCAGCGTGGGCACATGTTTGGTTCCGGCGGGTTGATCAGTTGACATGAAATCGTAGTTTTTGAGCAGCCAGCATCAGGCTTGTGGCAGATATTATGAATACAATAAGACTGATTAAAAAGTTTGTAATGGATCCGTAAAGCAGATAGCCCGTGCCGAAAAGAAAGCTGTAAACGGCAAAGCAACCCAGTATCATGCAGGCAAGCTGTATGCCAAGTCTGCTTTCCGCAGCCCCGTTTCTCATATCGCTCTCTTCGGCCCGCTGAGGATGATCATCACCGGTCATGCTTTGGATCACCGGTTTCCATCCGGCTGCAAAAGGGCCTATTTTCCGGTAAAACCGGCTGAGGGTTTGCATGTCATCGGCGGGCGTGAGAAGGGTTACCGTCAGCCAGCAAACGGTGGTGATCAGCACGCCGGATACCAGTTTCAGGTGGTCAGGCATTACACTGAACCCAAAAACTCCGTGGTGAAACCACTCAAAATATATGGCCACCAAAAGCGATACCACCATAGCCGTGATCTCACTGTAAGGATTGATCCGCCACCAAAACCACCGCAGTATGTACAGCAAACCCGTTCCGGCTCCAATCTGCAGCAAAATGTTGAAGGTCTGCATGGCATTCTCAAATTGCAGTGCAAGCAGGGCAGCCAGTACAATGAGCACCACCGTGGCCAGTCTGCCTTGCCATACCAACTCTTTCTCACCGGCCGAAGGCTTCATAAACCGCTGAAACACATCATGCACCATATACGATGCTCCCCAGTTGAGATGGGTGCTGAGGGTTGACATGAAGGCTGCAGCCAGACTGGTAAATACCAGCCCCAGCAACACCGGCGGCAGCATGCCCAGCATGGCCGGGTAGGCCAGGTCATCGCGGATAAACTGCTTGTCGAGGCTTGAAAAATGAATGCCCAGTTGTTCGAGATCGGGATATATAACGAGGGAAGCCAAAGCTATCAGGATCCATGGCCAGGGCCTTATCGCATAATGAGCCAGATTAAACAGCAGGGTTGCACCGGTGGCATGTTTTTCATTTTTCGCAGCCAGCATGCGCTGTGCTATGTATCCGCCACCGCCGGGTTCTGCCCCCGGATACCAAACACTCCACCATTGTACGGCCAGAGGTATGATGAACAGGGGCAGTAATACATTCAGATCGCTGAAATCCGGAATCAGTTGAAGCTTGCCGGATACATTGGGATGGCTCAAAAGATTGCCCAGACCCCCAATTTCCGGCTGCCGGATGATGTAAACCGCGGCCCAAATTGATCCGGTCATGGCCAGCGCAAACTGTACCAGGTCAGTCCATATTACGCCCCGCAGCCCACCCAGTGCAGTGTACACCACGGTTACCGATCCGGCTATCGCGATGGTTTGCCAGGGCTGCAATCCCAGCAGGGCATTGCCTATTTTGATGGCTGCCAGCATTACCGTGGCCATAATAAACACATTGAAAAACAGCCCCAGATACACTGCCCTGAATCCTCGCAAAAATGCAGCCGCTTTGCCGCTGTAGCGCATTTCGTAAAAACCCAGATCGGTTTGTACCCCGGAACGCCGCCAAAGATGGGCATACACAAACACCGTTAACATGCCCGTAAGCAGAAACGCCCACCACATCCAGTTTCCGCTCACCCCGTGATTCCGCACTATATCCGTCACCAGATTGGGCGTATCGGCCGAAAACGTAGTGGCCACCATCGATATGCCCAGCAACCACCAGGACATGTTGCGGCCGGAAAGGAAATACTCTCCGGTGTTTTTTCCCGACTTCCGGCTTACCCTCAATCCAATGGCCAGCGAAAGGGTAAAAAAAGCGACCACAATTATCCAGTCAGGTGTGCTTAGCTGCATCATAAGGGTAAATATTGGGCGGGCGAAAGGTAATAAATTCACAGCTTTCCGGCAGATATTCTGTCATCCTCTTCCACGCTTTCCCCTCAGATGTACAACATGCTGTTTCTGTCACACCTTTCAAGCACTTTATTGGTTACCTTTACCAAATAAAATATGTTGGGCAAATGAAACGCATTGTACTTTTATTTTTTGGGATATCTCTTTGTGGGCTTATTCCCACGGCTCACGCCGGCACCGCAGCACCCGTACCTGCTCTGTCCACCCCTGATGTTGTATCAGATAACCACGGTGATTCATGGATCATTTTGCTGAATTCCCAGGCAGATGTTTCCGGTGCTGCTACGGTTAGAGGCAAGGAGAAAAAAGCTGAATATGTATTCGGGAAGCTGGTAGCTGTGGCTGAAGCCTCCCAAAGACAGCTCACTGAGCAACTGACGGCCATGGGTATCGATTTTCGCCCGTTTTATGTAGTTAACATGATCGAAGCCCGGCTTACCCCGCAGCAAATTTCGCTGATCCGGCAATGGGATGAAGTGGCTGCCATTATTCCCAATGGCGTTTATCGCATGGAAACCCCCGTTGACATGCAGCCCTATGTCCATGACGGCCTCAGAAATGATGTCACCTGGGGGTTGGAGAAAATCAATGTTCCCCAGGTCTGGAATCTGGGGATCACGGGAAGCGGGGCAGTGGTAGGCGGTCAGGATACCGGCTACGAATGGGATCACCCAAGCCTGGTGGAAAGCTACCGCGGAGCCCAGGGAAGCGCGGTTGATCACAATTACCACTGGCATGATGCCATTCACGAACTTAACCCCCTCAATGGCGGACTGGCCAACCCCTGCGGGCTTTCAAGCCCGGCCCCCTGCGATGATCACAACCACGGAACCCACACTATGGGTACAGTAACGGGCAATAACAGCCCGGGACCTGAGTTCGGTATGGCTCCCTCGGCCACATGGATGGCCTGCCGCAATATGGAACAGGGCTGGGGCATGTTTTCCACATACATGGAGTGCTTTGAATTTTTTCTGGCTCCCTGGGATCTGAACGGAGAAAATCCTGATCCGGCCATGGCACCACACGTCATGGTCAATTCATGGGGCTGCCCTGAACAAGAGCTCTGTCATCCGGGTAACTGGAACCTCATGAATCTGGCCATTCAAAATCTCAAGGCATCCGGCATTGTTGTCGTAGTTTCTGCAGGGAACAACGGCAATTCATGCGGATCGGTCATTTATCCGGCGGGTATGCTGGAGGAATCTTTTTCGGTTGGGGCCACCAATGCCAATGACACCATAGCCAATTTCAGCTCACGGGGCCCGGTAGTGGTTGATGAAAGCTATCGGATCAAACCCGATGTTTCAGCGCCGGGAGTGGCTGTGCTGTCGGCCATCCGCGAAGGCTCATTTGCCGTTTACAGTGGTACCAGCATGGCCGGTCCGCATGTGGCCGGGGCAGTGGCCCTCATGATCTCAGCCAATCCGCAGCTAGCCGGTGAAGTGGAAACCATTGAACAGATCCTTCAGGAAACGGCTGTCATCCTTTCTACCCAGCAGGAATGCAACGGAGTGCCTGGAACGACTATTCCCAATAATACCTACGGCCATGGCCGGATTGACGTGCTGGCCGCCGTGCAAAAGGCTTTGGAGTTTACTCATGTGGAAAACCTGCAGCAGCTCACTGCATTCCGCTTGTTTCCCAATCCCTCGCTCAGCGGATTTACCGTGAGTAGTGCAGAAAACTTTCCCGGGCCTGAAATCTGGCATGTTACTGTGTTTGATCTGGCAGGCCGCCTGTATTACAGCGACAGTTATTTACAGGGATATTTGATTGACGCCGGCACCTGGCCTGCCGGTTTGTATCTGGTGAGGATCACCTCCGGAGAGCATGTGGAAACGCTCAGGTGGATAAAGGCCGGATAACATGGACATTGGCATTGGATTTTATACCTTTGGGGGCTCAAAAGTAAGCTTGTATGATCGCCGTAAAAAGAACCGCAGAAGAACTTATTGCCCTGGAACACCGCCATGGGGCACACAATTATCACCCACTCCCCGTTGTGCTCAGCAGGGGTAAAGGTGTGAAACTCTGGGACGTGGCCGGAAAGGAATACTATGATTTTCTGGCCGCTTATTCAGCAGTCAATCAGGGTCATTGTCATCCGGCTATTATCGGGGCATTAACCGGGCAGGCCCAAAAGCTAACCCTCACTTCGCGTGCTTTTTACAACGATATTCTGGGGCCTTACGAGGAGTATATTACCCGGTTTTTTGGGTATGACAGGGTATTGCCTATGAATACCGGTGTTGAAGGCGGAGAAACTGCCGTAAAATTGTGCCGCAAATGGGCTTATGATGTAAAAGGTGTAGCTGAAGATAAGGCCGTCATGATCTTTGTTGAAGGCAACTTCTGGGGCCGTACACTGGGAGCTATTTCAGCCTCCACTGACCCCACTTCCACCACGGGATTCGGGCCTTTTATGCCGGGCTACAAAGTGATCCCCTACAATGATCTCGACGCGCTTGAAACAGCCCTCGAAGATCCCAATGTAGCCGGATTTATGGTTGAACCCATCCAAGGTGAAGCCGGTGTTGTGGTTCCCAATGAAGGCTATTTGCGCAAAGCCTATGAAATGTGCCGGGCTAAAAAAGTTCTCTTTGTAGCCGATGAAGTGCAAACCGGCATTGCCCGCACCGGAAAGCTGATTTGTTGTGAACACGAGGGCTTTAAGCCCGATATTCTCATTCTGGGCAAAGCCTTGTCGGGCGGGGTGTTTCCGGTGTCTGCAGTACTTGCCGGTAATGAGGTGATGCTGACCATCAAACCCGGTGAACACGGATCCACTTTTGGCGGTAACCCGCTGGGATGTGCAGTGGCCATGGCAGCGCTCGAAGTGGTTAAAAATGAAGACCTCGCTGAGAATGCCGAAAAACTCGGCAAAGTTTTCAGAAGCAGAATGGAAGACCTGTGCAACCGGTATGAGCTGTTCAGCCTGGTACGCGGAAAAGGCCTTCTCAACGCCGTGGTGATCAATGATACACCGGATAGCTCTACAGCGTGGGATTTTTGCCTGGCTATGGCGGAAAACAGCCTGCTGGCCAAACCTACCCATGGCAATATCATCCGATTTGCACCACCGCTGGTGATTACAGAAGAAGAACTGCACGAATGCTGTGATATCATTGAACGAACACTGGCATCCTTCAAGGCTTAGTGCTGCCCTGGTGCTTGTCATGGCCTGCAAGCATTTACTTTCCTGACAAATCACTAAACGCCCTGACATTAAAGAGTATGGAGCCGGCAAAGGTATACGACTGGTTTGCTATCAGGGCAGCACTAACGCCCCGGCATCCTGCTTTGAAATGCCATGCCTCGGGTGATGTGATCAGCTATGCGCTGTTGAATGAGTACGGTGAAAACCTGACGGATTGGCTGAAAAATGCAGGTCTCAGGAAAGGAGACCGGTTGGCTGTAATTGCGGAAAACAGTATATTGCTTGTGGCATTGCTGGCGGTGGCGCAAAAGTCGGGTATCATTTTAGTGCCGCTCAATTACAGGCTCACCCCCGCTGAGCTGAATGAACAGTTGAGTATTTCCCGCCCCGCGGCAGTGATTGTCGACAACAAGTTTGCTGACAGGGTTCCCGCTTCACAAAAAGATATCAATAATAAACCTCAGTGGACAACCGAGTTACTGACCACTGCTATGAAAAGCCACACTCGGTCGGAATACAGCGATCAGGAGGCTAACCCGGAAGATACCTTGCCAGCCGAAAGCTTTTTCTCAGAAAGCCGCCCACAAAAAGTTAATCCAGACCTGTTCCCCGATCCGGATCATCCGGCCATGATCATATTTACTTCAGGCAGTACAGGCCGACCCAAAGGAGCTGTGTACACCCACGGGATGATGCATTGGAACAGCATCAATACGCAGATGAGGCTTGGCCTTACCGGCCACGACCGCACGGTTCACTGTGCCCCTCCTTACCATACCGGTGGTTGGAATGTGCTGCTGACGCCTTTTCTGCACCAGGGGGCTTTTACCGTCATAATGAAGACCTTTGATGCGGAAGTGGTGTTGACAATGCTCCGTGAGGAAAAAGCCACCATTTGGTGGGGTGTGCCCACCATGCTGGGCAAAATAGCGGCACTACCCTCATTCAGGGAAGCTGATCTGAGTCGGTTGCGTTGCGTGGCAGCCGGTGGAGAACCCATGCCGGTTCCCCTCATTGACAAATGGGCGGCCAAGGGCATTGCAGTAAGGCAGGGATACGGACTTACTGAAGCAGGCCCCAATGTAACTTCACTGGATGCCGAATACGCAATGGTGAAAAAAGGGTCGATTGGCACGCCCAATTTTTATTTTGAGGTTCGTTTGAGCAATGAACGGGATGAGGAGTGCCGCAACGGTGAGCCCGGAGAATTGTGGCTGGCAGGGCCAGCTGTTTTTCCCGGTTACTACGGTGACAAGCCCGCTACGCAGGCCGCTTTTGAAGGGAAGTGGCTCAAAACCGGCGATGTAGCCGTGAGGGACGAAGAGGGTTTTTTGTTCCTTGTGGATCGCAAAAAAAATATGTACATCAGTGGGGGAGAAAATGTGTACCCTGCAGAAGTGGAAAAGTTGCTACTGCGTATTGACGGCATTGAAGAGGCGGCAGTGGTGGCCGTTAAGGATGAGCAATGGGGAGAGGCGGGCAGAGCTTTTGTAGTGGCCAATAATAAAATCAGCCAGAATGGACAGCTTGTTATCCGGGAAGCCCGCAAACTGATGGCTGCGTATAAAGTCCCCGGGGAAGTGATCTTTTTGGCTGAACTGCCCAGAATGGAGAATGGTAAGGTGGACAGAATTGCTTTGAAAAACTATATCCATGCTGATTAGGTGTTGTCTGCAGCCATTCATTGCACGGGAAGGAACCAATATCGGCAAGAGGCGATTTATGCAGCAACCATAACCGGGGAAAGCCGTTTTCCCCTTAGTTTTGTGGCTTTACAGCATGGTAGTTATGAAATTCAACCCTGATCCATACATTGCGCCCCGGCTATTCCGAAACGGACATGTGATGACGGTGGCTTCACACCTGCTGCGATCGCCGGTTTTCCGGTGGACAGAGCGATGGAGCTGGACTACCCCGGATGATGACGAACTGAATCTGGATGTATTTCTACAGCAAAGTGACCGGCTGATGGTGTTGCTGCACGGACTTGAAGGCCACAGCAACCGGGCTTACATGCGAGGTATGGCG
>JBJHCA010000061.1:13828-20180 GCA_050485785.1 Saprospiraceae bacterium
GAGTGGCAGCCCTGGCCGGTTGGGATGTTTTGGCAGTCAACTTCCGGTCGTGCGGGGGCAGTATAAACCGCCTGGCCCGGTTTTACCACAGCGGTGATACCGGCGACATCAGGTGGGTTTTGCAGCGTCTGGCCAATGAATGGCATTATGGCACCATTTTTCCCGTGGGTTTCAGTCTTGGCGGCAATGTTCTCATCAAATATCTTGGTGAGGAGGGGAGCCGTACTCCGGCCAACGTGAAGGCAGCCATGGCGATATCAGTGCCGCTTGATCTGGCCTCCTCTGCGCTGGAAATTGAGAAACCGGAAAACCGCATTTATCTCAACCGTTTTCTGAGATCGCTGAAGCGCAAAGCCCGTGAAAAAATGAAACTTTTCCCCGATGCTGCTGACTGGAAAGCCGGCCTGGCGGCCGGTACTTTTCATGAGTTTGACGATGCCGTTACTGCGCCGCTTCACGGCTTTAACCATGTTCACCACTATTACAAAGAGGCATCCGGTTTGCCGCTGCTCAGCCGTATCTGCGTTCCTGCGCTGGTGATCAATGCCCGCAACGATTCATTCCTGAGCGATCTGTGTTACCCGGCAATGAGTGCGGAAACAACCGGTCAGGTAAAGGCCTTGTATCCTGCGCATGGCGGACATGTGGGATTTTTGCAGTGGCCGAAGATCAGGATAACCTATCCTGAGATGGTGATGCATCAAATGCTCAGTTCCGGTTTCTTTTAAATCTTTTCAGACGTTGGGTGGTGTTTTTTTCGATTTCCTCACCTTGATAAAATGGGAGACGATGGCCGCACCGGTGGCTCCAACACCAATGGCAACACCCATACTGAGTGCCTTGGGATCACCGATCATCCAGAAAATAATATACCCTATGGCTCCCAGGATCAACCCGGTAGTGAGTGCACTGACAACAGTTCCGGCATTCATGGTTCAGGATTTTTATTTGAACAATGGCCATTTTCCGGTTCGGGGATGAATCACGGTTAAAGTGAGGTCAAAACCGCCCCGGCAATGGATGTTTACTCCTGCAAAGTATCAATAATTTCCGGATTCACCAAGTTGGGCAGGGTCACTTCCAGTCCGCGGGAATTGAGCATGGCGTGTTTGATCGCTTCCAGGGCATTGGGATTGCGAGCCCAGGCTCTGCGGGCAATGCCGTTATTCACATCCCAGAACAGCATAGCCTCCAGCCTGCGGTCAGCATCATCGCTGCCGTCCAGTACCAGACCAAAACCGCCGTTGATCACTTCTCCCCAGCCTACACCGCCACCATTGTGCAAGCTTACCCAGGTGGCTCCCCTGAATCCGTCACCGATAAAATTGTGCACCGCCATATCTGCAGTAAAGGCCGAGCCGTCGTAGATATTGCTGGTTTCGCGGTATGGAGAATCCGTCCCTGACACATCGTGATGGTCGCGGCCCAGCACCACCGGCGCACTGATGACCTTGTCCCTGATTGCCCGGTTAAAAGCCCGGGCAATGGCAATTCTGCCTTCAGAATCGGCATACAGAATTCTGGCCTGGGAACCCACCACCAGCTTGTTATTCCCCGCCTCCCTGATCCAGTGCAGATTGTCAATGAGTTGTGTGCGAATAAGTGCCGGCGCTTTGTGGAGCATGGCTTCCAGCACTTCAGCTGCTATGCGGTCAGTCGTCTGCAGATCTTCCGGATTTCCGGATGTGCATACCCACCTGAAAGGGCCAAATCCTAAATCAAAACATAGAGGGCCTAAAATATCCTGAACATAGGAGGGATAGCGAAACTCACCATCCGGGGTAAGTATGTTTGCCCGGGCTTCGTCGCGGGCAAACTTGAGAAAGGCATTGCCGTAATCGAAAAAGTACATGCCCCGCTCGCAAAGTTTATTGATGGCATTCACATGCCTCACCACCGTTTCACGTACGGCTTTTCTGAATGATTCCGGTTGTTCACTGATCATACGCTTGGCTGTAGCAAAATCAATATCTGCCGGGTAATAGCCGCCATTGTACGGGTTGTGCAGTGAAGTCTGGTCTGATCCCAGGTCTACGTGAATTTCCTGTTCTGCCAGCTTTTCCCAAAGGTCTACCACATTGCCGTGGTAAGCCAGCGCTATGGCTTCGCCGTTTTTTACGGCTGATTGTATGCGTTCTGTTAAGGCATGAAGATCGGAATACACTTCGTCAACCCAGCCATGCCTGTGGCGCTTGCTCACTGCATCGGGGTCTACTTCGGCAATTACGCCCACGCAGCCGGCTATTACTGCTGCTTTGCCCTGTGCGCCGGACATGCCTCCCAGGCCGGAGGTGACAAACAGCTTGCCTTTCAGGGTGCGGTTGTCGGGAGACTGCATGCGCCCGGCATTGAGCACCGTAATGGTGGTACCGTGTACTATGCCCTGACTGCCGATGTACATGAATGACCCGGCGGTCATCTGTCCGTATTGAGTTACGCCCAGGGCATTAAAGCGATTCAGGTCGTCCCCGGTGGAGTGATTGGGTATCATCATGCCATTGGTAATTACCACCCTGGGTGCATCAGGGTGGGAGGGAAACAAACCAAGCGGATGGCCTGAATAAATAACCAGTGTTTGATCTTCGGTCATTTTACTCAGGTATTGCATGACCAGCAGATACTGGGCCCAGTTTTGAAACACGCTTCCATTGCCGCCATAGGTAACCAGTTCATGCGGGTGCTGGGCATTGTCGGGATCGAGATTATTGTCGATCATCAGCATAATGGCCGCGGCCTGCCTGCATTGAGCCGGGTAATCATCAATGGGCCGTGCTTTAATGGTAAAAGGCGGCATAAAGCGGTACATATAAATATGGCCATAGCTGTTGAGCTCGTGGAGAAACTCCCGGGCCAGTGTATCGTGATGTTCGGCAGGAAAGTACCGGAGGGCGTTTTCCAGTGCGAGCCGGGTATCCTTACCTTTCCATTTTTTGGGGTAGGCGGGGTCATCATAGGTATGGAACTTCCGTACCGGAGCGTGATTCACGCTGTCATCATAATGGTATGGCGGTGGCAGTACATCGTGAATACCCCGGCGGATAAAGTCTCTAAAAGCTGATAGGGTCATGTTTTGAAGTTTGTATACAATGTCGCTAAGGTATGGATTTGTACCGTTTTTTTGCCTTTGAACCGAGGTGGCTTTACGGCGTTAAAAAAACAAAAGAACACCCCATGAAAACAATGTTTTTGCTTGTGTGCTGGCTTGCAGTTGCTGCCTGGTCGTGCAGTCAGTCGACTCATTCCACATCGCCGGAAGGCGATGCACAAAGAGATATCAAAAATGAATATCCCCCGGAAGAATATTGGCCTGATGACATTCCCGATCACCACAATTCGAGAATTTCCATTGACTACTTTGGTACTTACCGCGGTGTAGTGCCCTGTGCCGATTGCGAGGGTATTGAAACGGTGATCACATTGCTGGAGGGCGATGAGTTTGAACGAAGAACTCGGTATCTGGGCAAAAACGATGATACCTGGTACCGGGAGGCCGGTCCTTTTGAATGGGACGTGACGGGAGGAATTATTGAGCTGGCCACTGACCGCGACCCACGGTATTACAGGGTTGGTGAAAATGTGCTGATCCAGCTTGACATCAATGCTGAACCCATTACGGGCGATACGGCCGATTTGTACAGGCTTTATATGGACGAAACGCATTGACCGGCACGGGCCGGATCTATGGCAGCTGCGGCGAAGAGGTAATGGCTGAGCTTACCGTAACCCGGCGCTCCAGCAAAGCTTCCGGCGTGTAGATCTCAGCAAAGCTTCCGCCCTGTCCTTTACTCTTTTGATCGCCGTAATGCTGCCAAAGCCAGGTCACATTTGGGTGCTGTAGCAAGTCAGCGTGGTGCCTGGCTATATAGCGCTTCACACTCTCTAACCGCCTGGCGGAGAGCAGCAGGTTGTAATCTGCCCGCCACCTTGGGCTGGCATGGCCGTAAGCACTCACTGTAAGTTGGTATTCCCTGTCGGCCAAAAACCGGACAGACGCCATCATGGAATCTAGTTGGATCAATGACTGCCCGGCTGCAGTCATTATTTTGCGTATCTCATCACGTCCGGTGGTATTGTGTTCGATATATACATCTTTACGGCCGGTCAGGTCCTTCTGAAGTGCTCTGTAATCGAGGTTCCGGTTCATCCAGCGGACTGATGGAACATCATTGTGGAAAAGCAGGGTGCATGGCTCCAGCCGCTGTTTATGCTTGTTTATGAGGGATAGCTCTTTGTCGGCATTGGCCGTGAGGTCAGCATCTACCGGTTCTTGTAGTTTTTCTTCTTCCGGCTCGGGCAGCCTTTCCCAGCTGAACAGATTAAAGCAACAAGTTCCGGAAAAGGTAGCCGGGTTGGCGGGCCTGTCGGATGAAAAATATCCGGTGTTAACGGATGAGCCGGTAAAATAATGCTCGTCAAAAGAACTGTTGACTTCAGGGCCCAGATTTTGAGGTGCTGAATCCAGGTTTGCACCGACCCGGTAAATATCGTAGCCGCCGTAACCCGGATGGCCGTTAGACGCGAAATACAATGTATTTTCACCGTCCGCAAAGGGGCTCCATTCATTCATGACGGTATTGACGTAAGATCCAGCATTCACCGGTTCGCTAAAATAGTTTTCTGTCACCCGGCTATACCAGATATCGAAGCCGCCAAAACCACCTTCACGGTCTGAGGCAAACCATAGTGTTCCATTGTTTGCCGGCGTTTCGTCGGCTGCAAAAAATGGATGAATGTTGGCTGCGCCTTCCGCGTTAATTTCGGGCATGCTCACCCATTCGGATCCGCTCCAGGCTACGATGATGCAGTTTGCGGGTGGGGCACCTTCTATGGGGCAGGCTGTGCCAAACCACGGCATTGTCTGTGTGCCGGCAGCAATAGTCCGGAGGTTGTAGTGCTTTTGGCCGGTGTAAAAGAGGACAGGAACGGGTAAACTGATCAGTTCAGGTGTGGAGTTGTAAACAACCAACGAATCGCCTCGCCAAAAGTACAAATGTTGGTCATGGACTGCAGGTGCTCTCTCATTTTCATCGGTGGCAAAGGGTTTACCTAATCTTTCCGTCTGATACCCTTCATCGGTAAGCACCGGTTCCATGGCAAACTGACACCATGATTCCATTACCCGGTAATAAACGGAATCCGCTGCCTGATGAAAGGTTTCCCTGATGGTGATGAGTGCAGATCCGTATTGCCGCTGCCTGATTTTGCATTCGATGTGCTGCATCACCTGCCCGGGATTGAGCTTCACTTTGTTTTCCACGCTGAGGTCAAACCAATGGCAGCAGTCGCGGTAGTTCTTGGTGTGGAAAGCAGCTTCACCCAGTAAGGGGAAAATATCGGTGGCGTGAGGTGCCATGTCATGCGCCAGGCTGTACCAGTGATAGGCCTCAGCGTATTGATTCTGCACGGCTGCCTGCTTTCCCCACTCCGTTAATGCCTTGAAACTTTGCCCGGAGAGCTGAACACTCATACTGCAGGTCATGATTATGGTCATAAACCCAATAATATACTTTCCCGCCAATGCAAGGAATGGATTGCGGCTATAATGCAGGACAGGTTGGGGGAAGTTCATATTCCGGTTTTCGGTGGAAGATGCGGGTCAGGTGAAACTCTATGCCGCCCCGGCTCCGGGTGGCTGTGGCAAAGGGCGAAATATTAATATCGTAACTGAGTTGAGCAGTCCAGTAGTTATAGGCCAGCCCGGCAGAAGGGATGATGGCGTCGCCGTAGCGGTAGGCAATACCGCCCAACAGATGGACGTCCTGGGCACGGCTTTGAAGCATAGCCCATCGAATACCTGCTCCGGACATATGTTCCCTGAAGTTGTACATACCCGGTCCCTGGCTGTGCTCCAAATGATATATGCTGCCGATTAACCGGGACGTTGCATTGATAACCAGTTCTGCCATCAGTGCATGTCGCATGGGTAAGCGAACTTTTTCGTCATCAAAAAAGTTGACTGCGGGCCGGTTCAGGTGATGAGCACCGTACATGAGATCAAGGCCTGCTCTTTCACTGATCTGCCAGTAGAGGCCAGTACCCAGCGAAACGTCAATACCAATGCGGCTTTGCCGGTCAAACTGTTCTCCGGAAGGCATGGACGGGTCGTGAACCTGTCCGTTGTACTGAGCATTGAAAGTGAGCTGATGCGGATCAAATGCGCGTTGAAATACACCCCCAGTTACACCGCCTTTCAGGGATAGGGATGGGCCCAGGGCAAAGAGCCGGGAAACGGTTCCCCTGAGCTGCATCCATCTGAGCCGGGCATCTCCGGCTTCATCGTACATGAACATGGCCTGCCAGTGCATTTTGTTATCGGTTGCCTGAATGGTGCCACCTCCGGATAAGACTGCAC
>JBJHCA010000062.1:0-20136 GCA_050485785.1 Saprospiraceae bacterium
TCCGTTTAATCTTGCTAGTATTCTGCTTGGTCTAACACCTACCCATTTTTTTAAAAACCTGCTTATTATTAACATCATCATGTTTGTAGCCACACTGGCTATGGGCGATCAGATGTTTTACTGGTTTGGCCTTTATTACCCTGCATCGGAGTATTTCAGACCATATCAGCTGGTAACGCACATGTTTATGCATGCCGGCTTCGGTCACTTGTTCTTCAACATGTTTGTTCTGGCTATGCTGGGCCCCCCGGTCGAAGCCTACCTGGGTTCAAAAAGATTCCTGTTCTTCTATTTCCTTTGCGGTTTCGGTGCCCTGGCATTACACATTTTTGTCAGGTACCTCGAACTGGATGCGCTGAGCCCCGGGGAATATCAAATGATCATGCAAAGCCGTGGTTCACTGATGGTAGGTGCTTCAGGTGCTATTTACGGTGTGCTGCTGGGCTTTGGCATGTTTTTTCCCAACAGCGTTCTACAGCTGATCATTCCCCCGGTTCCCATCAGAGCCAAGTATTTTGTAGCCATACTCATTGTTCTTGAGCTGTTTTTAGGGCTCAATCCAACTCCCGGAAGCAATATTGCTCACTTTGCTCATCTCGGGGGAATGGTGTTTGGTTTCTTATATATCATTTTGTGGGTTCGAAGACGACACTGACCCTGTGTCGGTCATTGGCCTGCTTTTATGGCAGATACTCGGTCGTGGCATAAATATTGCCCTATGGCCGCATTATTGATCATCACCGACTGCCTGTCAGTTTGACAGCCAGACGGCAATGTTTTAGCTACAACTATTGACAGACCTATGTTTGAAGAAAGATACAGAAATTCCGGCGAAGATACTGAGGGTGAAGACTTTATGCCTATTGTTACCATTGAGGAAAACGATGAGACCAGTGCACTGGATGAGATTCCGGCCATGTTGCCCCTGGTAGCGCTCAAAAATACTGTCCTGTTTCCGGGTAATGTTATCCCCATCACTATCGGCCGGGATAAATCAATTAAAGCAATTCAATATGCCTATGAGTCTACCAAACTGGTGGGTGTTCTCTCCCAAAGAGATGCCTCAATCGAAAACCCGGCCGAAGCAGACCTGTACCATGTTGGAACGGTGGCCCGTATAGTGAAGCTGCTCAAAATGCCCGACGGTAATACCACGGCTATTCTTCAGGGCCGCAGAAGATTTGAACTCAAGGGTATGCTGGGTACAGAACCCTTTTTGCAGGGTTCTGCCGAAATCCTGCAATCGCATATGCCTGAGCAAACCCTGGAGTTCGACGCCCTGATCCGGTCAATTAATGAACTGGCCCGTGATATCATCAACCTGTCGCCCAATATTCCTTCCGAGGCCAGCCTCATGCTCGATAACATCGATAAGCCGGCTTTTCTGCTCAATTTTATTGCCTCCAATATGAGCCTTAAAATTGCCGACAAGCAAAATCTCCTTGAAATTAACGACCTGGCTGCCAAGGCTAAAGCAATCATAGCACATATGAATAACGAGCTCCAGGTGCTGAGGATAAAAGGCCAAATAGATAATAAGGTGAGGGTTGATATCGAAAAGCAGCAGCGCGACTACTTTCTCAATCAGCAACTCCGAACAATCCAGGAAGAATTGGGCCAAAGCACACCCGAAAAAGAACTCGATGAACTGGAGAAAAAAGCCCGGGGTAAAAAATGGCCTGAACATGTTTCCAAAGCGTTCAACCGCGAAATGAAAAAAGCCCGCCGTACCAACCCGGCCATGCCGGAATACGGCGTTACGCTCACCTACCTCGAACTCTTGCTCGACCTCCCATGGGAAAAATATACCAAGGACAACTTCGATCTAAACAGAGTGGAAAAAGTGCTGGACAAAGACCATTTCGGACTGGAAAAAGTTAAAGAGCGCATTCTTGAACACCTCGCTGTCCTCAAACTGAAAGGCGATCTGAAAGCACCGATTATTTGCCTGGCCGGCCCTCCGGGTGTGGGTAAAACAAGCCTTGGCAAGTCTGTAGCCAATGCCCTCAACCGCAATTATATCCGCATCTCCCTGGGCGGCCTCCACGATGAATCTGAAATTCGCGGACACCGCAAAACTTACATCGGAGCTATGCCGGGCCGTATCGTGCAATCTCTGCGAAAAGCACAGTCATCCAACCCCGTGTTTATCCTCGATGAAATCGATAAGGTGGGCAAGGACTTCAGAGGTGATCCTTCTTCTGCTTTGCTCGAAGTGCTGGATCCCGAACAAAATGCTACCTTTTACGACAATTACCTGGAGCTGGAATACGACCTGTCCAAAGTATTGTTTATTGCCACGGCCAATTCGCTCAACAGCATCCAAAGTGCTTTGCTCGACCGCATGGAGGTTATCCATATTTCCGGTTACAGCGAAGAAGAAAAGATCGAAATCGCCAAAAGGCACCTCATTCCACGCCAACGCAAAGAACACGGCCTCAAAAGCGAACAGGTCAGCATCAGAAAATCAGCTCTATCTGCACTTATCCGCGATTATACCCGCGAAAGCGGTGTGCGAGAACTGGAAAGACGAATAGCCGCTGTTATGCGCCATGTCGCGAAAAATGTTGCCATGGATGCCCCCTATCCGCGCCACATCAGCAATGACAATGTAGCCTCTATACTTGGTCCGCGCAAATACTCCCGCGATGCCTACCAGATAGCCGGCATTCCTGGCGTTACCATCGGATTGGCATGGACACCCGTGGGTGGCGATATCCTGTTTGTGGAAACCAGCCTCAGTAAAGGCAAAGGCAACATCACCCTCACCGGTAACCTCGGAGATGTAATGAAGGAGTCGGCCACCACCGCACTCAGCTACCTGAAAGCCCGCGCAGAAAAACTGGACATTCCAATGGACAGCTTCGACCAGCAAAACATTCATATCCACGTACCCGAAGGAGCCATCCCCAAAGACGGTCCATCTGCTGGCATTACTATGCTGGTATCCGTGGCCTCAGCTTACCTCAAAAAAAATGTAAAAGACTACCTGGCCATGAGCGGCGAAATCACTTTAAGAGGAAAAGTGCTACCAGTTGGCGGCATCAAGGAAAAAGTGCTGGCCGCAAGAAGAGCTGGGATCAGAGAGATCATTCTGTCCAAAGACAACGAAAAAGACGTCAACGAAATCAAAGCAGAATACCTAGAAGGGCTCACTTTCCACTACACAAGCAGCATGGACGAAGTGCTCAGTATTGCCCTCGCTTAAAACGGAAAAACCATAACACTCCCGGCAATGCTCTTAGGCAATGAACAGCTCTTTTGTTGTGGGATTATGATGAATATCTCTTTGTTTTACCGCTCCGCGATTGGATAATTTTTCCGTAAAAAAACTACCACAAAGTCGCACTGGCGTAATCTTTTAGACCTGCACCGGCACAGCTTTGTGTTTTTTTATAAGTACCTTTGTAATCATGGAGGACAAGCTTCTGAAACATGAAAAGGATGCAATCTTTAATCGTGAGCTTCTGCCTCATCTCGATGCCCTCTATAATTTTGCCTACCACCTCAGCTACAACGAAAGCGATGCCAACGATCTGGTCCAGGAAACCTACCTGAAAGCATACCGCTCCATCGATAAATATATGCAGGGAACCAATGGCAAGGCCTGGCTCTTCAAAATTCTCAAAAATGCCTTCATCAACGAGTACCGACGTAAAAACACCCGGCCGGCCAACATCGATTATGAAGATATCATAGCCTACCAGGACAACGATGACCAGGAAGGTACCACCTACAGCGATTTGCGCGAAGAATTGTTTGAATCCATGATTGGTGATGAAGTAACCTTTGCCATCAATACTCTCCCTGTTGACTTTCGCTTGGTAATACTGCTGTGTGACCTGGAAGGCTTTACCTATGAAGAAATTGCACGCATAGTGGATATCCCCATCGGTACCGTAAGATCCCGGCTCCACAGAGCTCGCAATATGCTCAAGGATAAACTGAAAAGTTATGCCATAAAAATGGGATACCTGAGAAAAAAACAATAAATGGAACAGATTCTGCTTCAATCTGGTTGTAATTGCTGAATGCCCCACAACCGTAGCAGGTGAAGTAACCTAAATTATTCTGTATGAAACGCGAACCGGCTGCATACTCACCCGAACCCAATGACACCTCTTCTCAACAGAAAGTAAGTGAAGAGTCTCCTGTATGGTCGGCTATTGGACATCCCGATGAGAATTCCGGGCCGCACGACGAACAAGCCTTCAGGCAATTCATTCAATCCAGCCTGAGCCGCAAGAAGCCTTCTCCTGCTGTTCTTCACAATATCATTAAGCAGATTCAGCGGACCTCTTGACCCTGTACCTGTGTATCCGGATGCGGACTGATAATCCCGGCAGACCTGAACCACCTGAATCGCTCTGTTGAAAGATTGATTTCCGGCTCAATATACGTGGCTCTCGGTCGCCCGTTCAGGCTACAGGTAATCCGTGCGTAAACCTCCACTTCACTTTCCCATTGTTCACTGTAAGTGTCTCTCAGGTAATGCGCCATCTGCAGAATCATATCCGGATGGGTCAACATTATCCTGTGCTGCCTCGATGTAATAATACTCCGTGGCCAAACCTTTTCCTGTTTCTCTCCTCCAGCTTCATTCACAATAAAATATCCGCTTCCCGTTTTACTTCTCAGCATCATTCTCCATGCATACCTGTGCCCTTCCTCCGTCCAGGCTACATCTCCCGGAAAAAAATGATGCCTCACCGGCATGTAAAAATGAAACGCCGCATAAATAGCCAGACCCGGCAATACAAGCCTGTTTATTGTTGAAGTAGACATACGACGGCTGAAGTATTCTTCTGATACCTCATAGTGCCGCTCAAACCACCGGCCCAGCCACGGCAACTTTCTGGGAAATGACGGACTGAAAAACAAAGATGTTAACATCAGCGATAACCACGGAAATGTACCGATATTGAAAAATATGTGATTGCTCAAATGAAATAATACAGCAGCTGCAAATGCATACAGCCTGAATCTTTTACTGAGCATGAAAAATACAATGCTAAGATCAAAAATCACCCCGCCATAGCTGATGAAATAGGCAAACCAAAGTTCCTCAATAAATGGCCCGAAAAACAATGGTTGTTTTACGTTGGGCAGCCATATCTGCAATGGAAGCGCTTGCAACCAGTCGCTGTTTAACTTGGCAATACCGCCAAAAAAATATACTACTCCCATGCTGAAACAGAGCAAAAACAAGTGCCACCCGTACAGAACGCCGGGTTGCTCATGGCCATCGAAAAACCTTCCCTGCCGGTGAAGCGGAATAATGAAGCACAACAGACAAAGCACGATAGTCAAATATCCATGGTTGAGATACAGGCTTTTCTCTACCAGGAAAAACCATGCATACACTGCCGTCATCAGTGTTACTCCCATGTAATACCACCTGCCCGCTGCAAACATGGCTGCACCTGCACACCCTGCCATAGTTACAAAAAGCAACATGGTATCTGATGGCATGGGCACCCAGCCAAAACCATAATACGTGAACTGAACAGGACTTGCTGCCAGGTCACTGATCACACCCGATAAATAGGTGTTCATGATGTCAGTAATCAATAAAAAGCCAAACACAACCCTGAACATGACAAGTGACGCAGGATCAATGGGTCGTATTAAAAAATGAGTAAATTGGCGCTTCATACTGCAATATTTTGCAAATTGCCGCTAAATATAGTAGCTTGCAGGAACCCGCGTATTACCTTTAAGGTTATTGTTTCGTTATTTTATCGTCATGGCAAACAATACCGTGATAAAACACAAGTTGATATACCCGGCCGGATAACCCAACACTAGAAGCGACCTGAAGCAAATATGGACAACTACAGCTCCCTGATACACAAACTCGACAGATTTATCAGAAAATACTACCTCAATCAGCTGATTAAAGGCAGTATGCTATTAGTTGCGCTCTCCGGAGCCACTTTTATTCTGATCAATATTCTGGAACACTTCTATTACTTTGAACCCGGAGTGCGCAAAGTGATGTTCAGTTCTTTTGTGGGTATCAGTTTGCTGGCCTTTGCCTGGTGGGTTTTGCTGCCACTGCTCCATTACTTCAGGCTTGGGCGTCTTATTTCTCATGAACAAGCCGCAGAAATTATCGGCAACCACTTTGCCGATGTTAAAGACAAACTGCTCAATATTCTTCAGTTGAAGAAAATGGCAGGCGGCAGTACTGATGCTGCACTCATTATGGCCGGTATCAATCAAAAAACGGAAGATATTAAATGGGTCCCCTTCCGACGAGCCATCAACCTCTCCGAAAATAAACGGTATTTTATTTTTGTACTCCCGCCTCTGCTCGTTCTTGGTGCTTTACTGATTTCCAGCGACTTGATTGAAAACAGTACCACAAGACTAGTGCAAAGCAATAAGCACTTTGAAAGGCCAATGCCCTTTCATTTCAATATCATCAATCAAGAAGAACTCGAGGTTATTCAATTTGGTGACTTCAAGCTCGAAGTGCAAACCACCGGGCAGTTTATTCCTAACGATGCATATATCATTGTAGATGATTACCGCTATCGCCTTCAGCGTGACCAGCATGACAGATCCAGATTTTACTACACCTTTAAAAACGTACAGCGGGATATCCCTTTTAGATTCGAATCAGGTATTGTGCGATCTGCTCCTTCCATGTTAGAGGTGATCATGAAACCTACCATCGCAGGGTTCGCCACCAGACTCGAATTTCCGGCATATACCGGCTTGAAGCCTGAAACACTTCGGCAAACCGGAGACCTTCAGGTTCCCGCAGGAACAAAAGTATTTTGGGATATAAAAACTGATTTCAGTGAACAGCTCTTTGTTCGCTTCGGCCCCGAAAATGACAGTATACAATCTCTAAGCCGATCAGCACCGGATACATACACCATGAGCAAGAGGTTTCTCGCAAATGAAAGATACACGCTTTTTACTTCCAGTAAAAAACTACCCCTTGCCGACTCCGTGAGTTACAGTATTTCCGTTGTCCCCGATGAACATCCGAAAATACAGGTTGAAGAGTTTATTGACAGTATGGACAACCGGCTCCGGTTCCACATTGGCGAAGTTTCGGATGATTACGGAATTAGAAGGGTCACATTTAACTACAGTATTAATAATGAAGATCAACGGGGAGAAGTGATCACTGAACCAGTACTTTCTGCTTCCGGCAGAGCTGCAGCATTTGATTATGTGTTCAACATCAGAAACCTCGAACTGAAACCCGGTGATAATGTAGTATACTTTTTTGAAGTGTTTGATAATGATGGCGTTAATGGCAGCAAATCAACACGGTCGCAAATAATGAGCTACCGGATGCCTACGCTGGAAGAGTGGAGAGAACAGGAAGAAGAAAACCAGGAGTCCATTAAGAGAAACCTGGACGAAGGGAAAAAAGAAATTTCCGACATCCGGCAACAAACCCGGGAATACCGTGAACGCCTCCTGCAAAAGGAAGAAATCGACTGGCAGGACCGAAAGGAACTGGAACGCCTTCTTGAGCAGCGTCGCCAAATGGAAAGGAATATCCAGGAATCCAAAGACCTCTTCAGACAGAACCTCGAACAGCAAAGGGATTATGAGCAACCCCGTCCTGATATTCTCGAAAAACAGGAAAAACTGCAGGAACTCATGGAGCAATTGATGGATGATGAACTCCGAGAACTGCTCAAAAAGATGGAAGAGCTTCTTCACGAGATGAACCGCGATGATCTGCTGGACAACCTGATGGAACTTGAACTCAACGAACAGGAACTGGTCAAAGAGCTCGACAGAATGATGGAATTGTTCAAACAACTGGAGCTTGAACACGAAATGAATAAAGCCATCGACGATCTTCAAAAATTGGCGGAAGAACAACAACAACTGTCTGAAGATACCAAATCCGGCGAACATTCCAAAGAAGAACTCATGGAACGCCAAAAGGAAATCGAACAGAAGTTTGAACAGATTCAGGAAAGGCTTGACAACATTGAACAAAAGAATCAGGAACTCGAAAGTCCCCATAATCTGGGTAATCTGAATGAACAATCAGATGGTGTTATGGAAGATATGCAACAGGGCATGCAACAACTCCAGCAAAACAACCAGGACGGGGCTTCTGAAAAGCAACAGGATGCATCTGATAAAATGAAAGATATGGCTCAGAATATGAGCAACATGATGCAGGCTTCATCCATGGCTCAAATGATGGAAGACATGGAATCGCTGCGTCAGATCCTCGACAATCTCATCAGGCTTTCTTTCGATCAGGAAGATATAATGGAGGACATCAAAGTAACCACTATCAATACTCCTGAATACGTTCGCCTCGTCAGGGAACAGTTCCGTCTTAAAGATGACTTCAGAATAGTGGAAGACAGTCTGCACGCTCTGAGTAAAAGAGTGTTTCAGATTGAATCATTCATCAATGACAAAGTAACCGATGTTAAACGCAATTTTGATCAGGCCATATATCAGCTCGAAGAAAGGGTTGTGAATCGCGGTACCGGACATCAGCATGCTGCCATGACGGCATTGAACGATCTCGCACTCATGTTAAGTGAGGTGATGCAGCAAATGCAGCAACAAATGGCAGGAAATATGAGTGGCGATCAGATGTGCCAAAGCCCAGGAGGCCAGGGAGGCGGTAACCCCCGTCCAAATCTTGGACAAATGCAGCAACAGCTTAATCAGCAATTGCAGCAAATGCAACAAGGCCAATCTCCCGGAGGGCAGGATGGAATGAGTAGACAATTTGCCGAAATGGCCCGAAGACAGGCCGCAATCCGAAGGGCACTGGAACAGCTACAACAAGAGAAGAGGCAGCGCGGACAAGGAGATCAGGAACTTCAGGATCTTATCGATGAAATGGATAAAACAGAAACTGATCTGGTCAATAAACGGATCACCCGCGAAATGATGAAGCGACAAGAAGAAATCTTAACCCGTTTACTCGAATCGGAAAGGGCGGAAAGAGAGCGGGAATATGAAGAGCAACGGGAATCGGAAATTGCCCGAGAATATGAACGCAAAATGCCCCCGGAACTGGAGGAATATCTCAAACAACGTCGGTCTGAAATTGATGAGATTCGCAGGGTTTCTCCTGCACTCAGACCATACTATAAGAATCTGGTCGAATCTTATCAAAACGCTGCCAGAGGTACCCGGTAAGTAATTTTGAGCTTTTCGGCCTTAAGGGTGGACTTGTATCAGATAAACCCATAAATTTATGGGCCACAAAACCCGGAGAATGAAAGAAGTGGTGCATACGGTTGTGCTTTCTTCTGCGCCTGAAAACATCGCCGAAGTAGAATCCCTGGTGAATCAACTGGTTGCTGATTTTCAGCTCTGCCCTGAAATAACCTGCCATATTCTGGTGTCCCTAACCGAAGCGGTAAACAATGCCATTGTACACGGTAACAAGGCTGATAAAGCCAAGCTGGTTACCATAAAATTCAGACATCTCAACGGTACCCTGGAAATCTCTGTAAAAGATGAAGGCACCGGATTTGATCATTCTGTTCTACCTGACCCAACCACGCCCGAAAACATTATGAAGCTGGGTGGAAGGGGAGTATTTTTGATCAAACAACTGGCCGATGACGTTTACTTTATGGATAACGGAAGTACAGTGGCTATGCGTTTTTCTATTTCCTGACCCGGCATTCCCTCAGGCTTCAACTCAATCGATAACTCAAAACCATGCCCATATCTTTTTTTCAGGAAGACATCGATCCTCCCATGGGATGGAACCCAATAGCCGCAGAAGGCTGGTTAAAAAAAATAATTGCTACTGAAAACGGCACCTTAGGTCAACTGAATATCATTTTTTGCAACGACAATTACCTGCTGCAGATTAATCAGCAATACCTGAATCATGATTATTATACTGACATCATAACTTTCCAATCTGAACCGGACATGGTGGAAGGGGATATCTTTATCAGCATAACCCGGGTCAGTGAAAATGCCATGACTTTTAAGGTTGCCGTATTGCACGAATTGCACCGGGTTCTAGCCCATGGTGTACTTCATATGCTGGGATATTCCGATGAAAATAATCAACAAAAACAGAAGATGCGGGCTAAAGAAGATGAACATCTCAAACTTCAACCCTTTACATCATGATCGTTAAAACCAGCCAAAAGATGTCTCAAAAAAAAGCCGGCTATAAACTGAGCTGTCCGGTACCCCTGTATTGTAATGCATGGGAAAACATTTTTATTTGGGTGGGAGCACACGAAATAAGAGCAGAGCTTCTAGTGTATCCCGGAAACGAAGGAAAACACAGTACAGAAGGAAAGTTTAACGACGCGAAGGCTTGCTGGAAAGTAATAGCTGATGAGAAGAAATTCCCGCAACAATACGAAAGGTTTTCATTTCCCGTACATATCCCTCAGGATAGTGAGGCAGTACTTTCATCACTCTTGCTCATGGCTGCAGTAGTTGCAAACCTCAATCAGCCCGACAAAACACAGCTTGCCGGAAGCCTTATGTCAACCAACCTGGCAAACAATAATATCATGGCCGCAGCTCTCAAGGGAGGGTTGGTAATGCAAAGCAGCCACTCAAAATTGCCCTTATCGCTTTATTGTCCGGCAGGTTTATCCCATGCGATAATCCATGCCCCGGTACTCACCAACTTTCTCAACATCCAAAGCCATGAGGGAAGCCTCAGTCTTTGGCTGTTTGGCCTGATGTACAGTAATTTTGAAGTGCTTAGGGAGTCGTTCAACGTTTACCATAACCAAAAGCCATTAATTACTGAACTAGAGTGTTTATGGATATTGCCTTTGTTTGACGGGCAATTCTGGTGGATTGCTGCTCAAAACAATCAACACCTGGAAAGTACTCTTGACAAAATTACCCATTGGCCTCAGCAGTCCGGCTTTCCTAATATTGAGCCGGAAAATGTTTACCGCACCGATATTGATAGGCAGGGAGCCATTAAACATTAAAGCGGCGATGTTCCACGTGGAACACTATAAACTCGTCTTACTCCCTTCCAATCATGGACAAGTATCGATAGATATATACTTCTTCTGATTTAGTGTCAGGCCTGTTTACAAATATGGAATCTACTTTGATGGTTTCATCAGGATTCTCCTGTATCGAAACTATTCGGTCATCCTCAAAATGAATAACCTCCATCCAGCTACCCTCAGCAACCTGCATAAATGTTCTGACCGGAAATCTGGCTCCGGAATGATCCGAACTGTCATATTGCTGGCATAGGGCAACTTCAACTCTCTTTGTGGCCAGATACGATGAAGGAATAATCTCACTGGAATGATTGTAACAAACCAAATCATACACTTCTCCTTCCTCTGTTTGGTCCAGTACAAACCCTGGATAATTGTATACTACATGTACCACTGAATCACCCTTATGCTCTATGTTGGTCACCTGAAAACCTCTCTCAGGTGCTAATTTAAAATTCACACCAAAGTCAAAATTAAAACTGGCAACCAGGATTACAACCGTAACCCAAACGGGATTGAAAGAAAGATAGGATAATCTCATTGGAAAAGTATTTGATTCATGATTGCATTCAATCTATCGATCACTTTTATCTTCCCCCTTGACAGGTTCAGATGACTCTTCCCCGGAGCGTTTACCCATATATGCCGGTAATTCCATTCCAGCCATGTTAAACAGGTCAGCCATAGGTGGAACCGATCTGTAAAGGCCGGAAACAAACTTGGCTGTTGAATTGCCTTCATTACCATCGGCTTGCCCACCTTCCCAAACAGTAATCTTGTCAATCTTGATATTTTTGATGGCATCTACCTGGGTTTTTACCAGTTCAGGTAATTTATCAGCAATCATCAACAACACCGCCTCACGTGGGTCTTTCCCTGCAGCGCCAACAATCTTGGCAAATCCCTCAGCCTGCTTACTCAACACTTCGAGTAAACCACGAGCTTCTGCTTCACGCTGCATAAATACGGCATCTGCCTCACCTTTGGCCACCCGTCTGATTCGCTCGGCCTCAGCTTCAGCTTCAATTTCGACCTTGCGCTTGGCAATCTCAGCCTTAACAATTTCATCTGCCTCCCGTTGGGCCAGTTCCCTTTTAGCTCTGGCTTGTTCAGCTTCCTGCTCAGCAATATAAGCTTCCTGTAACGCTCTGGCTGATTGCACTTTTTCACTGGCAGTAGCTCTTCGCATGGCTTCCGCTTCACGCTCACGTCTGAGTGCATTAGAATCAGCCATTTTGATCTGTGCTTCATTCTCACCTTCCACTGCTCTGGCCTGTGCAGCTGCCTCACCGGCCTTAGCTTCGGCCTCTGCCTGCGCTACGCTTACACGTTGCTCCCTGTGTGCATTAGCCTCACCTATTGAACCATCCCGATTATGGCCGGCTACAGTTTGCTTGGCATCATTGATGGCTTTGGCAGCAGCCTCCTGACCCAAAGCCTGAATATAACCGGATTCATCCTGAATATCAGTGATGTTAACGTTGATCAGCTCCAGGCCTATCTTGTTCAGCTCCATACCTACATTGGAACTCACACTGCTCAGAAATTTATCTCTGTCTACATTGAGCTCCTCAATATCCATGGTGGCAATAACCAAACGCATCTGACCAACAATAATATTAAATGCCAACTCCCTGATATGCTCAAGGGAAATTCCAAGCAACCGCTCGGCAGCATTATTCATCACTCCTTCCTGATTGGAAATACCCACCGTAAACTGTGAAGGAACATTGACGCGGATGTTCTGCTTACTCAACGCTCCACGCAAATCCACATCGATGGATATCGGCGTCAGATCAAGATACTCATAATCCTGGATAACAGGCCATACAAATGCAGCACCACCGGCCATACACCTTGCCGAGCCAGCACCGGTTTTACCGTAAATGACCAAAATCCTGTCAGAAGGGCAACGCTTGTACCGTGAAGCAAGCCAAATAAGGGTTAACAGTATCAGTCCAATTAACCCCGCACCAAGTATAATAATAGGTTCCATAATGAAAAAAGAGTTTTAAATGTCCGTCCTAAAATTGTTCCATTTCTACCGAGCCCGCAGGAGGCAATCCGTCATCCAAAGGTTCAACTACAACAATATTGCTTCCGGCCAAATCGGTGACGCGCACTTTGGTTCCGGTAGGAATAGTTTTATTGGTTCCATTGAATGCGCTTAGCTGAATCAGCCTGCCGTTCACCAACAGATGAACTTTTCCGGCTTTATCTCTACCAGGAGGAACAGTGAGATACACAGTTCCTTTGGAGAACATGGCATCTTCAATCTGAAAGTTTCCCGACTCCTGAAACCGGAGAAACATAAACAATAGCCAACCCACTATAAACATCGCTATCAGCCCGGCTACAAGTGCCGTTCCGGCAACCATTACAGCAGAAAAGCCATAAGAAAGCATAACTACTCCGGCCCAGCCAAAAAAAGTAAAAAATGCTACAATTCCTCTGATGGATAAAAGAGGAAACTCTGCATCAGCGGAAAAATCCGTACCTCCGTCAGCGTCCACATCCGAATCGGGGTCAAAGCCAAACAGACTTATCACAAAGAAAAAAAGAAAAAACACGGATGATACAATTGCCGTTCCCCAAAAGAACTGCTGAAAAGTAGTGAGTGCTGCCCACCAATCGGTAACAGATAAAAGTGTGTACATTATTCCGTGCTTACATCTCTAAAAGTACGGCTTTTTTGATTATACCGTACCATTATACGCCCATGTAAGCAATTTAATGGATTAACGGCATAAAAAGTTCTGCCATGCGGCATTCAGTCCTAAGTTCACCAAACAGCTTACCCATACCGGATGCAAACATTCTTGGGCTCGGTAAAAAACCTGAAAGCCTCCCAGCCACCTTCCCGTCCGACACCACTGTTCTTAATTCCTCCAAATGGTGTCCGAAGGTCACGGAGCAACCAGCAATTGACCCATACTATTCCCGACTGAAGCTGTTCTGCCATCCTGTGTGCACGTGAAACATCCGAGGTCCAGACTATTGATGCCAGCCCGTAAGATGAATCATTGGCCAGCATCAGCGCTTCTTCCTCAGTTTTGAACGGTTGTATGGTAACTACAGGACCAAATATTTCTTCCCGGTTTCCCGTACAACTATTGTCAAGACCTTCTATAATGGTGGGCAACAAATAATACCCCTTCAGCAGCTTGCCACTCATGCCGGGACGCTGACCCCCACACAATACAGTTCCTCCTTCTTCAACGGCCTTATCGATATGCCTCAAAACCTTAATGAGGTGTTGCTCCGAAACCAATGCTCCCATATCGGTCTGATCAGAAAGAGGATCACCCGGCAGAAGCAGCCTGGTACGCCGAACCAACTCATCCCTGAACTTTTCATAGATGCCCTCCTGAATGTAAATGCGGGAGCCACACAGACAAATTTGTCCATTATTGGCAAAAGATGATCGTATGGTGGTTTGCAGCGATTTTTCAAAATCGCAATCATCAAAGATGATGCTGGGGTTCTTACCCCCCAACTCAAGGCTTAGTTTCTTAAATTTAGAAGCAGCAAGCGAAGCAATTCTTGCACCTGTATCCGTACCTCCGGTAAATGAAACAGCCTTGATATCCGGATGCTCAACAATGGCTTGCCCGGCTCTGACGCCAAGGCCGTGCACAATATTGAGTACCCCGTCTGGCAGCCCGGCTTCGGCACAGGCTTTGGACAGTAAATAGGCAGTCATTGGCGTAACTTCAGAGGGCTTAGCTACTACACAATTACCTGAAGCCAATGCCGGTGCAATTTTCCAGGAAAAGAGATACAAAGGCAGATTCCACGGTGAAATGCACCCTACCACACCCAGAGGCTGACGCAATGTATAGTTGACAGCCAAACCACTCATGTGGTGAGATTCCGATGCATAGTGCATGGCAGCCGTTGCAAAAAAGCGAAAGTTGGCTTGTGCCCTCGGAATATCGATTTGCCTCGAAAGTTTGATAGCTTTGCCATTATCGATAGTTTCAGCACGGGCTAATAACTCCAGGTTTTGCTCAATGATATCGGCAATTCGGTTGAGCATTCTGAACCGTTCTTCGGGTGCTGTATGGCTCCATCCGGGAAAAGCCTTGCGGGCTGCTTCCACCGCTGCATTCACATCAGCTTCATCAGAGTCAGGTATAGTTCCGTACACTTCGCCGATAGCGGGATTCTCATTTTCGAGATAGCGGCCGGAGTCAGGTTCCGCAAAGCGCCCGTCTATATAGTTTTTGATAGCTGCGTCAGTTTTCATTGCCAGTAAATTTCAGCCGAAAGGTAGGAAAAATGACGGACACCCAGGACAGTAACAGGTTGAGGAGTGTTCCAAGTATTGCTCGCGGCAATGCGCTACAACCGCCAAGCCACGCGCGAATAAGGCAAAAATGACTGCCTGAGCATGGCGTGGCCAAAAAAAGATATCCCAAAAAAACAAGCTAAACCTGCAACTGATTATTCTAACCTCTCTAAATTTAGTCGAGCAGATCCCGAAGGACAAACTCCAGAATGGGATCGTCCTTGGGGTCGTAGCCCTCGCGCAGGTTATACCCGTAAAAATTGCCCAGGTTTTGCCAGTAAAAAGCCGTAAGGCCACCTCTTACCTCCCTGAGAACATCATAACAGCTTGTTTCCAGTTCGCGTTCAATCATTTTGATCAGAATCTTTCCCTGGGTTTTGGTGAGGGACTTGAGGGGGTCTTCAAAATCTGATTTAACCTCGCGTTGAATATCCCTGATGTACCGTCTGCGGTCTCTGTTCCGCATGTCATTGGTCTCATTTTCGATTTTTCTGAACAGCTCAATAGCAGTAAGCGCATAGGGAAGAACCCGCTCTGCATTGAGTTTCATGCGTAAGTAATGCCGCTCGTAGGCCCGGCTTTCAAATCGAATGCTGCTTACAGTGAGTGAATCAAAGTCGGCCATATAAATGGTATCCCCATCAATAATAAAAGCCCGAACTATAACGCCATTGACTGTAAGTTCTTCAAAATGTTCATTTTGCGCACTAACTTTGAGGCTCAGACTAAGTACAAGCATTAAAGCTATGCCGGAAAATTTCAATGTATGCATTACGCTCATGTTTGCAAAGGTAAGGTCAAATGCCGTTCCAAAGATTGCCAATCAACACCATCGTAATATTTGTTTAACAGCATTTAACATGCCGCAAACGCACAGTATTGCTTATTCAGTATGCCGGAACTTCCACAATATAAAAATGTAACCATTCCTGAACTCAAAAAAGGTAAATGCGTTAAAGTGTGTACGAATGGATTATTTGTATCTTTGCATGCTAATCCTGATTCACTAACACAAACTGATTTTATGAGAAAACTCACGATGTTCACCGCAGCCCTGATAGCCGGTGCTATGTTTTTGGCCTCATGCGGAGGCGAAAGTAACGGCTTACTCACGCAGGAAGAATTCGACAAGCGCGTTGAAGAAATGACTGCAGAAAGAATTGCCGAAATCGGACCACAGATGGACCAACAGTGCGAAGACCGATTTGAAGCACTGGTCACCACCAAGGTTGACTCCATCATCAAAGTGGCTACCGGAAACTGATTAACCCTTAAAATTTAAAAGACAAATTATGAATAAGTCAATATTTTTCGCTCTTATCATGCTTGGTGCAGGCTTTGTAGTTTGGACAGCATTCCAGCAAACCGACAGAGAAGAGCAGGAACATCAAATAGAAGTAGCTGTAGCTGAAAATGTAAACCTGTTTATTCAGGAACAAACACTGGCTTGCGAGCAAAAAGCACACGAAGAAGCTACACGCCGCGCTATGGCGAAACTGGCCGAAATGGGCAAACCTATGCCCCCTCCGGCTCCACGGCCCACGCGTCCGGCTGGCGAAACTGCAGCACCTCAAGAGCCTCTCAGCAGAGAACAACCCAAAGAAGAGGCTAAACCCGAAACACGTACCCGTACCGGTGCCACAACTGATACCTCAGGTGAAGGTGAACGCACACGTACCGGAGCTACCCGGGTTGAAGAAGGTAAAGAAGAGGAAAAACCGACTCAGCGCACCCGTACCGGTGCCACAGGAGGCGGTGGTAACTAACCAAACCTGATATCATAACATACTGCCCGCCATAATCCGGAATGCTCCGGATACTATGGCGGGCATTTTTTATGCTTGCCGATCAAATCATACAGTTCTATTCAGGCTTACACCTCCCTGAAGCCATTCTGCCGGGAAACGTTTCCGTCATGTATTCTCCCGGAACCGGTAAGACAAAGGCTGACACTGTAGCGTTTGAAAATTTTATTCGCAAATACTACAGGTCGGAACAGAAAAGAATCATGCTTTGCGGAATAAATCCCGGCAGATTTGGAGCCGGCATTACCGGAATTCCGTTTACCGACCCCGTAAAATTGCGCGAACTGAACTTACCCTGGAGCGGTCCATTGGTATATGAGCCCTCTTCGGCGTTTGTATACAAGGTGATCGACTCATGGGGTGGCCCGGATTTATTCTACCGGTATTTCTATTTCAGCTCAGTTAGCCCGCTGGGGTTTACCCGCCTTAATGACAAAGGAAAACACGTCAATTTTAATTATTACGATCACCCGGACTTTATACTGCGACTTGAGCCCTGGATTGATCAATGGATGCAAACCCAGCTTTCTTGGAATTTAAGGAAAGATATATGTTTCTGCATTGGCAGCGGCAAAAATGCCAAAATAATGACATCCCTCAACAAGAAGTACCAATGGTTTGAGCACATCGAAAGCCTGCCGCATCCCAGGTACATCATGCAATACAAATTCAGGGAGCTTCAAAGCTTTGTCGATCTTTGGAAACAATCCCTGATTCAATATGTCAGTGATGTTTCACGAAAATAAATCCACCCGGCAGTGAGGGATTCAGCTCAACAAAAGCTGCCCCAGTCCTTCCGGGTCCACATTGCCTCCGCTCAAAATAATTCCCAGTGCTTTGCCGGTAAACCGTTTTCGGTTAGCCATCACTGCTGCCAACGGTACTGCGGCTGAAGGCTCCGGCACTATTTTCAGATATTTTACAATTAGCCTGATAGCGTTTATGATCTCCGTTTCTGTTACCGTGATCATATCCTCGGCATGTTCCATCATGATCCTGAACGGTATTTCACCCAATTGCATCAGCAAACCATCCGCAATGGTATCAGGATGCAACTCCGTGACGCGTTTTCCCGATCTAAAGCTTCGGGTGGCATCGTCTGCCCCGGCAGGTTCAGTCCCTATCACGCGGATTTCCCGCGACCACATGTTACATGCCAGTAAGGTTCCGCTTAAAAGTCCGCCACCGCCCACAGGTACCAGCAACATATCAGGGCAATGCTCCAGCTGGGTCAACATCTCCCATGCACAGGTGCCCTGCCCTTCAATTACAGCAGTATCGTTATACGGATGAACCGGAGTTGCTCGGGTTTCTGCCAAAATCTTGCTAAGCGCTTCTTCTCTCGATGCCTGGCCGGGCCTGCAAAAAGTAACCTGACCGCCGTAAAACTCAACTCCTTCCACCTTCACCCGCGGGGCATTGTCCGGCATTACAACAAAAGCCTTTCCTCTAAGCCTGGAGGCAGCATAAGCCACAGCTTGTCCATGATTACCTGAAGAATGTGTGGCCATGTTTACCGGTAATCCGCTATCTTTTAAGCTCAGTCCGGCATGCAGAGCACCGCGTATCTTGAATGCACCAATCGGTTGCCAATTTTCACACTTAAACCACATGCGGCAACCCGCCAACGCATTCAAGGGCTCACTTTCAATGATCGGTGTTGGCTGGATGTAAGGACGCAATCCGTCTAAATGTAAATCAAACCGGGAAGAAATTTCATCGGACATAGTGAACAAGGGTTAATTTTGCCATCAAGCTGCCTGTTTTATGTGCAGAAGCTTACAAATATCCCATTTTTTCCCGGGATGTTACCGGAGGATTATAAACTGCATATTTTGTATGGGTGATATCTTTTTGTTGTTTCCGCTCCGCGGAAAATTAAACAATTTGATTCCTTACTCCCTAAAACAACATTGTCAATAAGCCGTGACCCTGAAATACCACTTCAAGAAAAACATCAAGCTGGCACTTCCCATCATGATCAGCCAGTTGGGTCAGGTAGCAGTGGGTATTGCCGACAGCCTGATGGTTGGTAGACTGGGAACGGAAGAACTGGCATCAGTGGCTTTTGCCAACAGTATTTTCGCGGTGTTTCTCTTGTTTGGCATTGGCTTGTCCTACGGCATTACCCCCCTGGTAGCAGAAGCCGACGGACAAAAAAACAAAGAGGAAGCCGGCAGATTGTTAACCAATGGTTTTTGGGTGTGCATTGGAGCCGGCTTGATCTTACTGGCTCTTATGCTTGCAATAGTACCCGTTTTTCCTTACATGGGTCAGGATCCTGAAATTATTCCAGGTGCCCGAGGTTACTATTTGATAGTAGCCGTATCAATAATGCCATTTCTGGGCTTTCAAAGCTTCAGAATGGTAGCTGAAGGAATGTCTGATACCCGAATGGCCATGGTTATTACCCTGGTTTGTAACGGCATCAATATTGTTCTCAACCTGGTTCTAATATACGGAAACCTGGGAGCTCCCGCGATGGGAGTTTACGGTGCTGCTCTGGCTTCACTGATTTCTCGGGTTTTGATGGTTTTATGGATAGCATGGTATTTTTTTACCCATGTGCGTTATGAAGCATTGCCTAAAAACTTCGCCCCTTCGTTAACAGACAGACACAAAATGAAGAATATACTCAGGTTGGGTATACCATCGGGCTTACAGTATATCTTCGAGGTTACCGCATTCAGTATGGCAGCCATTATCATGGGTCAGATCAGTGCCAAAGCCCTGGCCTCACACCAGATTGCTATCAGTATGGCTTCTGCCAGTTACATAGTGGCCAGCGGTATCAGTGCGGCTGCCCTGGTGCGGGTGGGTAATCAGCTTGGCCGTAGAAATTACCGCGAACTCAGACGGGCAGCCAATACTTTGTTTGTGATGACCCTGATTTGGATGGCATTCTGCGGTATTGTATTTTACCTGGGCAGATATTACCTTCCATCATTGTTTACACTGGATACGGAAGTGATCAGTCTCACAGCAGGCCTGTTGTTAATAGCCGTCTTCTTCCAGTTGTCTGATGGACTTCAGGTGGTTAGCCTGGGCGCATTGAGAGGATTAAAAGATGTTAAGATCC
>JBJHCA010000063.1:0-19754 GCA_050485785.1 Saprospiraceae bacterium
CGGATGCACGTTATAAAACGACTCGGGTTTATCTCGGTCACCGCTGTAATTGGTCAGATAAACCTGTGTTGACGCACGGTAAGAGAGCTGAAGAGATTTGATCTTGGGTGTATAGGGCTGCCGTGGAGTTTCAAAAGGGTCTTCACTGCCTGACTTGACTGACTCATGAACTTTTCTGGATACAATATCCTGATAATCATGGTGGCCAAAGGCAGTTGGCGGATTGCTCAGCTCAAACTTAAAAAATCCGGTTTGTGTGTCGTTGGTAAAGTTGAGTGCGGGGTCAAGCTCCAGTTCCGGACGAAAGTTCAGCCGGTCAATTTCAGTAATTTTAATATTGGATTTCCGGATGGGAGTAAATCCGTTTTGCTGTTCATCAGGTATCCTGAACAGAGGAAACTCAAGCGGATCATCTTCATCCGAAGGATAAAACCTGTTATCTACTAAAGCACTGAGCTTAAACCTGAATGCATCAGCGTTTACCGGCAGCTCGTCATATTGCTCGTAAAACTCTTCAAACTCCTTAAAGGTAGCCGGGATGTCCTGCCACTCAATTTCAATTTCCAGTTCATTGATGGGTTTGCGGAAAACCTCACTGTTTCCAATCAGAAAATACGACCCAACAGCGGGCATAGCACCAAATGGAATGAACGACTGGCTTCCGTCAAGCTCACCAAGGTCATTGAAAAGTCTCATCTTCTTCAGGCGATCTGCTGCTACATCAATACTTACGTGGTCTACTTTCAGATCTTTGAGGAATGAATAGGCATAGGGATCCCTTTCATCATTGACCACAATTTTAATCACGGGAAACCGGTCATCAAATGGTACTCCACCCAAAACTGAAGGATTATAGGCAGAAATGGGAGGTTTGCTCTGGTCAACGAGAAACTCAATCTGAATTGCAACGATATCCCAGTCATCCTTTCGGGATTCAAATACCGGAGCAATGGCAATTCTGCTGGGATCCACATTGATCCATTTTCTGAATCCACTGGCAAGAATGCTGATATTGCGCTTATCACCTTTCTGATTAAATACCCTGAAAAAAGCATCTTCTTTACTGATGGTTTTCCCGTCAAACTCGGTTTCGGCAATTTTCCGGATATCCTCCAGCAATCGCTTAAAAACCCGGGTAGAATCCGGTGTAAAATGGATACCCAGCTTGATGGTTCTGTTACCTTCTCCCATAAAGAAGATGGGCGATGACAATGCAAATCCTATTTCAGCATTGGCCATGGTGTATGACTCACCGGAAAGTTCGGCCTGTTCCTCCCCAAACGGAGGCCAGGACCCCTGACTGTCACTGAAGCTCCTTCCCAGACCATTTTCGGAATTGGCTACCGGAGCAGCATACATATTGGTAACAAGCTGAAATGAGCTGTAGGCCAGTTTGCCGTATTTACTTACGTACATGCTCTTGAGTGAACCAACCCTGGCCCGGTTTACATCCAGTGATTTTTCCGTCTCAAAAATGATATCCGAACCATCCTCCCTGATACCCGCCAAAAGTTGCGTTCCTTTAGCCACATGATAGGATTGTTCGCTGTCAGTCAGTTCAAAACAAACGTGCACATGATCCAGCAAATAGGGCATTCTCGACATCTTGAGCATTTGGGAATAATACAATTCCAAATACCTTGATGACAGCACGTTCATATCAGTGCGGAGATAATTGTAAAGCCGGGCAAAGGTGATCAGTAAGGCAATATCGGGCTTGTGGTCGTCTTTGATCTGAAGAGACTGTTGAAAATACCTGCGGAAAGCATAAATGATGTGTGCCAGGCCATTCGCCAGATTCCTGTAAACCAGCCTTAACTTGGGAAGCCCGTTCTGAACACGCTCATGATTGTCCCGGCCTTTGAAAACATTGCCTGATCCACTGAAATTTCCTTCCCAAACAGGTTGAAAACTGCTGAAGTCAGGTTCAAAATCCAGATCAATATCTTTGTATGCATTTAGTTCATCGAGATAGCTTCTGAAGAGATAAAGATTGTAGGCCAGCTTCATCTCGATCAGGGTCTGTAAGTCTGCACTTACTCTGCTTTCAATATCCCCCACTCGCGGAGCATACAATTTTAACGAATCACTGTACCAGTTTTCAAAACGGTAAAACAGCTCGTAAATCTGATTGCAAAAAGAAGAAAGGTGCTTCTTCTTTTCTTCCCAAACTGCAGTAAGCTGTATGTTTCTCACCACTTCGATGTGTTCTTTCTCAATGGCCTGCATATCTACACAGATCACCGAAGCCAACAGCACGGATACATCTCTTTTCAGAAAGTTTTCCCAGTTGCCGTCGGGGTGAAGGTCATGATCAAAAAAAATGTAATGTCTGCTCAAATCCAGCGCTAGCTTGAGCATATCCTCCACGTTTCTGCCATCAATAGGGGCATATTCAGGATGAAGCGCTGCAGGCGGGCGTTCATTTTGTGTTACTCCGTAGCCAAAATAAGGTGTTATATGGCGAAGCACCTGAGGATACTGTTCATTGATGTACCTGATGAGCTCAGTACCTGAAACACCGTGAATTTGGGAAGCACTATGTATGTTTTCATCCATTTTTCCGGAAATTGATCGGTTATACAGATTCTACATTGGTACCTTCAATTTTGTAGAAGGGGAACACGATGTTGTCTCTGATATTAATGGTTCGGATTGTATAATCCATTTCTACCTGAATCAGGCCGTCCATTTCGTGGGCTGTATTCACCCGGATATCATCCACAATTATTCTGGATTCAAAACGGAAAACAGCATTATCAATGCGGTCACGCACCATACGGGCAGTTTCATCATTAATGGGATTAAAAAAAAGCATCTCGAGGTCACAGCCATATTCAGGCCGTCCAATTCGCTCTCCGGGTGTGGTAGAAAGCAGTATCCTTAAACTTTGCCTGATATCTTCGGCCTCAGAAACCATTTTGACCTGGAAATTATCGTTATTAAATGCCGGCGGGAAACTCCATCCGGTACCCAAAAAAGACTTTATCTCGAATTTTTCTTCCATAGCTTTTTGTTTTAGTTGATTTTAACCATAGCTCCCCTGATTGAGGTTATACCATTGGCCTCAAGATTCAGCATGCCGTTGCTGCTCACTTTTACCGAACCCTGACCTTCCACGGTAACCATAGCGCCCTTCATGTCAAACTTCACATTGGCTTCAATTTTATTGTTCATGCCTTTAATGGTTACATCCTTGGTAGCTGTAAGCTTGATGTCCTGCAAGGCTTTCAATTCGATCGTCTTAGGCGAATCCATCAGAATACCGCTGTTGCTGGTCTCAATCTTGTTGTTGTTGCTGTCCTGTATGGTAATTTTTTTGTTCTCGTCACTGATGGTTACCTTATTACCGCCCGGCGTTTCAATAATGATGTTCTTTTTTTGATCCTCAAAAGTCATTCGCAACTTGTTTTTAGTTACGATGGCTTTGACGGTGTTGTTTTGGTCGGGGCTGTGGGGTGGCTTTTGACCTTTGGGGTTATATACCGAACCCACAATCACCGGATAGGAAGGGTCTCCCTGAAGAAACCCCACTATTACTTCATCATCAACTTCCGGAAAAAAGAAAGTGCCTGCATCCTTGGTGGCATACATGGTTGAAAGCCGGGCCCACACTTTTTCATTGGATCCAAAAAACGGCATGGATATTTCAACCCTGTAACCACTATCCGGGTCCTGATGGATCTTTTTGACGATGCCTACATGTAGCCCAACAATGCCCGGCAGCATACCGCCTCCGGGAGGCATCATAATATCGTGCTGGGTTTCTGAAAACCACTTGTGGGATAATCCCATTGTACATTCTGTTTCCCACCTGCCTTCGCTCACATGATGATGCACTTTGGAAACATAGGCTTCGCCATTGAAGCGGTCACCCATTCCCTGAATCCTCACCAAACTATCAGGCTTAAGATTTTTATTACCCAGTGTGGTAAGTGTACCTCTTATCCGGGACAAATGGGACTTGAGCAAATACGCTGAGGCCCAACTTTTAAGAACCTGTTGAGGAACATGGCCTGCAGTGTGTAACTCGATTTTGGATGGGGCAAACAGATTGGCCAGACTAGACGAAGTAAGATTGCCTTGGTTGTTAGTAGTAGGCGTTTGACTGGTTTGCTCAATGACTTCGGTATTCTTGTAATTCCAGCTCTTAGCCGAAATGCTTTTGTACTGTGACCTTGCGTCTACTTCTGCATCAATTTTCAGTAGAGACTCACCATACTTCACCAGCACCTGTGATCCGGATGTCTTGGGAGGCTTTATGGTAACCTTGCCGTCATCCACCAATATAATAAACCCATTCAGCTCAGCTCGTGAAAGTATAAAATCCCAGTCCGTACTGTGATACTGAATGATCTCCTTGATAACCCCGGAAGTAGACGAAACCTGTTTGTCAAGTCCTGCATCATTTAACAAGCTGTTGATTATATCACTATCTTTTTTGTCGAGATAGATTTTACTCTTTCTTCCAAGGGTAAGTTTAGTTGCTTTATCACTGCAATTGAGAATCAACTGAGAAGTATTCCCGTAATCAACCCGTACACTCTGGCTTACAATGATGCCCTCAAAAATCTTATCCGTACTTTGCTGCCAGCCAAGGTTGACCCGAATCTTTTTTCCCGGTTCAAACTTAGCCGCCTCACTTAAATTGAACTCATCATCAGTCTTGTGACTGTATGAATATCCGTCGCGAAGTACTATTTTGGCATGCGGCAGCTTATTGACTTCCTGGATAACATCGATTGACACCAATTCATAGTAATCAGGAATTTGTGCGTTTTCCAGCATCACCTGAAAATTAATTAGGTCGGCTTTACTATGGAGTGTTGATGTAGCCATGAATTATTTTTCAATAGGTGGAAACAGAATCTGATTGCCGATTTCCAAAGACCGGAAATTGGTAATACCATTTCTTCTGGCCACTTCGATGTAATAATCAGTTTTACCATAAACATCCTGAACCATTATAGGCAGGTTGTCACCTTCACGAACGGTTTTGATGTGAGTAAGGTCAGGTGAACTCTGATGGCCGTTGTAGTTATTTTTTCCGGAGCTGCCGGGTTTAACGAACTCTACGAATGTTAAATCAACTTTTGCACGAAGGGCAGTACCATCATTGTTAAACAACTGGTATTCTGTTGTAAACTTTTCACAATGACATTTGAAGTATATCTCTTTCCATTCCACCAACAGATAATATGGTTTATGGATAGTACCTTCAAACTTGTAGACTACATTCCAAAGTGCTTTTATTTTGTCATCAATGGATTTGTTAGCATTCCGTTCAACTACTCCGGTGCCGTCAAGAAACAAGGTAAACTTCAGTGTTTCCGGCTCATAGCTCTTGAACTTTCGGGTGGTGCCCTTTACATTGGTTGATTCGTCCGCGTCAAATTTAATACTGCGGTCGATGGTGAAATTCTCCGGGTTGATACTGGCCTCAAAAGGTGCAGATCCGGCTTTTTTGGAGAAATTTTCATCTGTGTAAGCGGTGATTTTCAGAAATACCATAGCAAATTATATTAACGTTCATCCAAATCCCTGAGCATCATTTTCATCCTATCAGTACAGGCTTGCAGAATTTCTCTGCGCAGTGCTTTCAGTGTTTCCTCATCAATGGAGGTTGAATTTTGCTGCATGCTTCCCGAGTGAACTTCGGCTCTGATTACAAGCTCTCTAATTTCTATCGGCATAGTGACAACTTTTTGTTTAGGTAAGTCCTGACGATGGTATAATAACTTAGCACCTGAAGTATTACATCTCAATAGTGAACTTTTGGTATGCAAACTCTATGGTTTCAATGGCAATGGCATTTTGCTCGGCATTTAGGTTGGACACCGACCACTTGACAGGATAGGCTCTAAGAAAATTCCAGGTTACAATTTCCTCCTTGTTTTCGTTGAACAGCGAAACCGATATGGGCTTTGTGTTGATTTTATTATTCAGGTTGTTCTGCAGTGTATTTTTTACCCAGTTATATATCTTGGTATTGGAATATACCAGACCTCGCTTCAGCACGAGATTCTTGTAGGTTGTTCTGCCCGGAAGCCGGTGTTTGTAGTCGTTTATGCCACCTTCGGCTACATCAAATACCTCCATTTCGACATCGAGGCCTGATACTTCCTGAAACTGCATGTTTTCTCCATTGATATTCACATTGAAGAAAAACGAAGCCGGGGGAAATGTAAAAGCTGACATATCCAAAGTGCTTTAAGTATTAAAATTCAGGCTGAATACCTTCATGAACAAATTCTATGGTTTCCATGGAAACTTCGTTGGTTTGTGCCTGATAATCACCACCGGAAAATTTGCAGGGTACGGCAGCATTGACCTTCCAGCTCATGACGGTTTCACCGTTTTCATCCAGTAAGCGCACAAGCAGATTCATGACATTATTGGAATGCGAATTATATCCTTTGTTATCCGATTCATTCCAAATTTCTGCCAGCATGTTGTCACCGGAAAACACAGCCTTCTTAATCACAAGCCTGCTGGTTTTCAATAAACCCTGCCGCTTCATGGTTACAAATGAAACACTGCTTCCAAAGCGGTACTCAAGTATTTCTGATTCCTGCTCCAGACCGGTAACTTCATGGCAGCGGATTGATTGGCCGTTGACTTCTACGGTGAAGTAGAATTTTGCAACGGGAAAAGTGCCAACTGACATAGTCAATAAATTTTAAGTGAGGTGCAGAGCAAGCCGTGTAGCTGCCCTGCACCCGTTTAGGTTATATACTACTATTAGCCGAACTCAGTTTTGAGGCCTTCGTGTTTCCACTCGATGGTCTCAATGGCCACTTCATTACCTTCCGACTTGAGGTCGGTTCCGGAAAGTTTTACAGGAATGGCACGTACCGCAGTCCAGGTCATTACCGCTTCTCCTTCTTCATTCAGAAGGTTAATGATAATATCCAGCCTGGAGTCTTCACTGTGATAGAACTCCTTTTCGTATATGCCATGGAAGTATTCAGTAAGACGGTCATCGTCTTCGAAAATTCCCTTCTTCATGACAATATTGGGCCATTTGATGAGGCCTGCCCTAACTATTTTGGAAAATTCAGGGCTGTCACCATGTCGGTACTCAATGGGTTCAGTTTCATGATCAAGGCCTGAAACTTCCTGAAAGGATACAGAGCCCAAATCGCCGATTTCAACGTCAAAATGAAACTTCGCTACCGGCCATAATCCAGCATTTTGCTCGTCCATAATATCTGATTTTTAAAAGGTTTACAAAAATTTAAATGATGCGAAATACGCAGGGATTATTCTCCTCCGCCTTCTTCTCCACCACCTTCTTCTCCGCCTCCGGCAGCACCGCCTACCATTTGTTCAAAGGTGATGACGATAAATTCTGCAGGACGAGTGATGGCTACTTTAACGTCTACGCGCATTACCCCGTCGAGGATGTCGGTTGGAGTCATGGTTTCACCCAGGCCCACTGCAACACTGTATGCCTCTCCCGGAGAAGCACCCATCAGTGACCCGCTGAGCCATACTGAATTCAGGAAACTGTCAATGGATGAACGTACGCGAATCCAGGTACCCGAAGTATTGGGCTCGAACACATAAGCTTCAATGGCATTCTTGATAGACTGCTCGATCATGTTCATGGTGCGGCGCACATTGATGTATCTCCAGTCCTGGCTGTTACCATTTAGCGTGCGGGCACCCCAAACCAGTGTACCTCGGTTGACAAATGTGCGAATTGCATTGACTGCCTTACCATTGATCGGGAGGTTGAGATCTTCCTGATCTTCGCTGGTCAGATTGACAGAAGGGCTAACTACACTGTTGAGGCTTACATTAGCCGGAGCTTTGTGTACACCGGCCAGGCGATCGGTAAGGGCATATACACCTGCCATTGCAGCACTGGGTGGCAATACATTGAGTTCTCTGCGCATATCCTTGATAATCTGGCCATACCTTGGGCTGATGGCCAGCAGGTTTTCATGCAATACAGAAGAATCTGCAGAATCATCCTCGAGTCTTTCAATTTCAGATTTGGTGCTTTCGAACTTTCTCACCATCCGCGGATCAGCCGTTGCGGGTGCAGGCTTTTTGCCGGGAGGAGTTTTTGAAGCTGAACTGCCACCGGAAGCTGACGATGAAGAGCCGCCGCCAGATGCAGCAGATGATGATCCGCCACTGTCAGAGCTGCCCAGGTATCTCCTTTCTGCTTCGGATACCAGCACATTTACCAGACTTTTGGTATTGCTGATATTCTTAAAGCTTAGCTCAGAGCTGCCAACCACCGTGGTATTGACCCATGGATAATACGCAGCACCAAATGCAAGATGATTGTCCCCTACGCCGGCACGGAATTCCTCAACTACATCTTCCTTGCCGTCACGAGTCTGATCGCCGTCGTAAACGTCGAGAATTGCCATGCGGTTTTGCATGCTTCCGCAATGCATCAACATAGCCTGATACAGTGAGTAACAGTCCTCCTTACTGAGCAATACCGCATCCGGAACTACTACCATAGTAGGCTCCTGCTCGCGATAAAGTGCCTGAAGCCCGCCACCTGACTTTTCATCGTTCAGGTCTTTGGCCTTTACACCACCACTGTAATCACCTACAGAAACTATGTAGCAGCTTCCGCCACCGTTGGCATAAAACAGGCGGATACTGTCGTACATTAAAAATCTGGTGCTTTTGTCCAGGGTCAGATCGTAACCTCCGTCCTTATTTCCCTTCACGGAAAAAGTAGCATGGGAAGGTCCGCCGAAAAGCCGGACAAAATCACTGAATGAATCAACGCGGGTAGGCTTGTTGTGCAATGACACAGTACCGCGCGAAGCTTTGGCTGTATATCCGATAAAGGCCGGAACAGCCGTTGGAACGGGAACCACCGATTTTCCAAAGGCGTCTTTTTCAACAAGATATACGCCAGGTGTTGCCAATTTTGTACTCATAACAAATTGTTTATTGGTTTAGAAATGGGTTTGATTAAACATATACGTACATGTTGGAATACATACGCCGGGTGTCTTCGGCATCCGGTTTGATCATCTCAGCCCTCGGTACCGGAAGGTTGATCTGCATGGTTGTTTGTTTTCCGTTTTTTCGTACGCTTAACTCGTATTTGTCGTCGGGAACCTGCCTGAGCGGAAGTGGATCGTTGGAAGTGATCACTGCCACCTCTTTGCCATTCCTCAGGGTAATCATTTCGGCTTTCGTAAAGCCAATCGTCTGTTGCTTGTTGGTAATCTTATAGCCTGTTAGCTTGTGTTCTGTTCTGCGCTGTACGATAATGTATTTCCAGTACACAGATCTGGACCGGAATTGTATGATGTAACTTCGAAAAGTGATTTTACCCTTATGGGTTACTGCAAATTTCTGCCCGGGTGTGTCATCCAGAAAAAGCTCCATAAAGCCGATGGTATCAGACGGGAAAGCCCCGCGCACAGAAATAAAAGAACTGACCGGCGCTTTTTTCCCTTTTTGAGTCACCGTTATCATGCCTTCTTCATGATCGCTAAAATCCACGGGATGGGCATGTTGGGGAAGTTTCTCGAGCCCCGGCTGAAGATATCTGGGAACTATTGCTTCATGCCTGTGATCAGTAAACGTGAGCTGGTCAAAAGAGGCCTGCCCCGGAAGTACAATACTGGTACGTGATGAGGTAATGCCCAGTTGAGTTTCCCCTTCATAGGCAGCTCCGTTGTGCAGAAAAAAATCCTCTGTTTTGTCCCTAGCTTTACAATCCCGGTTGGTAAAGTAAAATGCACGGCCACCGTCGGGGAAAGGAAGGTCGGAAAAATTGATGAACCCCTTGTCGCGCTTGCGCAATACAAAGTTCAATTTTTCGGGCAGTACACCCGGACGGGCAAAGAACTCCTCCTTGTGCCGGTTATACATAATTAAAAAGCCTCCGTCGGTGAGGGGCTTGAACAACAAGCCAAGCCGGCTTAACATTCTGGCCGTTTGCTGTGTAGGCTCAAAGCTTATTCCCCGGCATCGGTTATCCGAAAAGTAGTCATGCTGCAGCGAAACCCTGAGCAGAGGACTAAAATATTCGGCAAAACGGAGTGTTTGTTTCATGATCCTGTTCAGTTACTGGCTAAAAAAAGATATTGCGGTCTGTAATACCCTGTACCATGGGAATTTCATCTTCTATCAGGTCTTCTTCAATATGCAGGCTGCGGAATCGGTATATCACCGAAGGCAGGTATTTACCGCCGATTACTCCCCAAAGATGACCTAGCTCCGAGAAAGGCACATTGACCATTTCAACCGTTACCCTGGTAATATTGGCACTGAGTCCGGGTGTATTTTGTGGGTCAAACATGGGCTTACCCTGAAAAAATCCTATTACGCCGGAAATGAACTTGAGTGCTTCCGGGTAGTTATTGGGATTAAAATACGCGGCAAAGGAAACGTACAAATTGATGTACACGGCAGGCAGCATCCCCGCAGAACTGTTTTGATTGGAGCCGTCGCGTTCAATGTTGATCAGCGAAACGATCAGTTTGTTCTCTTCCTTGATGGCTACGGTGCCATCCTGGTTGACAATACCCGAAAGAACAATTTTGTCCTCACCGGCATCGAACTGAGATTCAAAATACTCGTTCAGCTCGCCACATACTATGGGTAACAGTTCGTGGATCATGGTTTTTCGGGGTTAACTGGTTTTATTTGGGGTTATCGGGTTCTGTTTGGGTTAATGCACAACAAAGAGTTATCACAAAAAATCATCGTCCTCCTTCCTTTCATCGTCTTCATCATCCTCATGGCTCATTGTATGGTCGTCTTCCTCGCGGTCATCATCAAAGTCATCTTCATCTTCTTCGTCTTCTTCATCATCATCCCGGCCGCCAAGAATACCCAGCATACCGAGACCGGAAATTGCTTTGCCCAGCAGCCCCGAACCCATTCGGCGTTGGGTGCCGCTTCCCTGAGGATTGAATTCACCAACGGAGCCTACCTGCCCAAATGGTCCTATGGGTTCTGTAATGCCCGATACAATGGGGATTTCATCTTCTATCAGGTCTTCTTCAATGTTTAGGCTTCTGAACTTGTATATTACGGAGTGCAGGTACTTGCCGCCTATTACTCCCCAAAGGTGTCCCAGTTCTGAGAATGGGATATTGACGATTTCGGCAGTTACTTTTTGAATAGCCGGATTGAGCCCCGGAGTATTGGCGGGGTTAAAAACAGGTTTTCCCTGAAAGAAGCCCACAACGCCAGATACAAACTTGAGCGCTTCTGCATTGTTGTTGACATTGAAGTACGCTGCAAAACTCACATAAATATTGATGTTCATGGTGGGCGTTTCACCCTTGCCGGTAAACTGGTAATGACCATCTCTTTCTATATTGATGAGTGACACAATTAACTTGTTTTCTTCTTTCACTGCAATTTTACCGTCCAGATTTACTATCGGGCACAAAACCACCATATCGTCTACCGTGGTGAACTGCGAATGAAAATAATCATTGAGTTCTCCGCACATAATGGGCATAAATTCGTGGATCATACCTTCATGTGCTTTACACGTTTACTTTTGGGCCTTTCACTTTAGGCGCACCCATTTTGGGCTTGGCTGTGGAAAGGCGGTTTTTCTTTACCAATCGGTAATACAACCAGGCTAAAATTCTCGCCAGATGCACACCTCCCAGACTCAATAGAAATCCAACCAGCAATGCGCGATTTTCATTGGACTGATAGTAATCGTGGGCAATGAACATCACAAACAAGTAAGTCATTACAGCACAGGCAAGTAAAACGGGTACCAAAACGCGGGGATGCAACTCCCTGCCCAAAAAGCGGAAAAACTTACCCAGTGCTTTTTTCATATACCGCTATACAAATTTTTTCATCCTGCGTTTGATCTGCCTCCACATCATGTAAATGATGGGTATCGCTACCAGTATCAATGCCACAGTGGATGAAATCCAACCCAGTGCCCATGCAAACACCGCAAAAAAGATTACCAGGCCTATAAGCTGATACAACTTATGCATCAACTCTTTAGCCACAATATTGCGAACCTGCCAGTACCTGACATTGCTGTAGGCAATACCACCAATCATGAAAAGCATCACAAATGCAAGAATCGCCCTGCCGATTCGCTGGGCAATAACCCCGTACTCCTCGGCCACTACCCGCCATACCGTCTCATCCTGTATGGTGCTCATGTATGAAAGGTTCTCAAGGCTCACACCGGCAACCCCGGCCGAATCCCTGAGCCAACGGTACTTGGCTTCCAGCGATTTATCATCTTCAAATACCATCACCGTTCCGTCCTGGAACTTGTAAAATGCCGAACCGTGACCTTCAGTCTGATAGTAAATTTCCACCGGCTCTTCCCTTCTGTTCATGTCGAGCTGTACCCTGTTCCTGGCTTCAATTACCGGTATAAACGGCCTGTCGGTACTGATGCGGTAAAGATCTCCGTCTCTCTCGTAAACCACGGCATGCTGAGGAAAATCTACCGATAGTTTCTTCATGTTGATTCCAACACTGCGGTAATACTCCAGGGCCCCTGACAGGTCATCACCCAATGTGGAGTGAATAATGGAAACCGAAGTGGGAGTATCGGGTAAAAAGTACGGATAGCCCTGTAACACGTAGTGATCGATATTATCATCCAGGCCCCGGATTATGTCATCGGTAAAGAACCGCCTTTCGGCAAACTCAGACGGCAGTTCGAGCATAAGCCTGATGGGGCCTCCCTGATTCCTCAGCTCTCCGACAAAACGGATCAGGTCATTACCGCTGGCTGAGGGGATGTTGCGAAAACTCAGATAGATCCCAAACCGGCCCATGTTTCTGATGCCGTAAATCTCGGACAGGAACTCCTTGTGGTTGATGATGCTGTCGATAAACACCTGGTGGATGTCAGCTGCCCTGAAAAACACGCGGGAATTGGCCAGCTGATCTGACGGCGAAGCGCCGTAGTCTCCGTGCATGGTTACCTTGGTAAACAACTGGATCATGGAATTATCATCAACGGCCATGTCAAACATGCCATTGGTGATGGGCTCATATATGGCATCGCTGTAGCGGGGCAGTCCGGTAAGGGGATTGATATCGTAATCACCGGCTACTAAGGCCGACAACAGGTTGTAGTAATGAAAGTAGTGCAATTCACCATCGCGGAGCAATGACCAGTTGGGTTCAATGCCGATCACGGTAAATTCGTTGTTTACCCTGTACTGATCCAGTGGCACCCGGCCATCGCCGGGGTCACCTTTCTTGCGTTTCAGCACGGCTTTCCGCTGCTTTTTGATCTGCTTTGATCCCAGTTTGGTAATTTTTTTCGCAGACCGGCTGAAATCTATCGTACCATCCTTACATCCGTAATGGCCGGATGCGAGGATGATGAAGATAAGGAAACCGATCAGCTTAAATGTTTTCACAGGGTCAATGTATTGGGAATAATCAGGGTTTAAAGTTTATCGTGCAGTGGTGGTAATGGCAATTTTGCGGAATGATTCAAATCTCAGGTTGACTTCGAGCGGCACATTGTTATTGGGATTGCAGGCACATACGTAGTATTTTCTGCCTCTTTCAATTTCAGCATTGCCATAATCCACAGCCACAAGCTGAGAATTGGGCGATGCAAAATGATTGCCGTAAATGTCGCGGAAAGCACTGCCGCGCAAGTAGGCTTCACGATTTTGTTCATCCACAATGGCATAGCCGAAAGATTCCATCTGATTCTGATCAAAGCGAAGCAATGCGAGCTCTTTGCGGGTATTCAGATTATCCATGATCTCGCCTGCATAATACTCAAGCAGGGTTCTGAAGTTGCCGCGGCTGTTTTCGCGAATGCGCTGATCGCGCTCGTCAAACTGCTTCAATGCATCCTCCCCGGCACCTATCAGGAATGCCCAAAACTCGGCATCCCCCAGCCTGATCTCCTCACAGGCTCTGGGCCGCTCAAACAAATTACGGGCAGGATGCAGTTTCAGCCTCACCTGATCGCCAAACAAAGGCAGTGACGTTTCCGTGGTATCCACCCGCGTGAGTTGCTGAAGGGCATCCACCAGTTCGCGCTGCGATTCCTGTGCTGCTTCCCGCGAAGCCTCCAGAATTCTGGCTATATCATCAGAACCGGAACTTTTGGCTGCATCATCACCAGCACCAAATGAACCCGGCACGCGGGGTGGTTCGGGGTGCCCCGGACGAGTGGATGAAGGATCTCCGGCCATTCGCCTGCGCTCTTCATCGGTCATCTCTCGCAAAGGTTTCGAACCCAGGGTAATGTCGAACGATGAACCTTTTACATCCCTGCTGAAGATCCGGCTGATTCCACTTCTGTCGTCAGACTTGGTAAAGTAGAAAACCAGGTCATAAATTCCGTCGCGTTCAGCAGGTGGCAGCATAAGCGGTGCGTTCTTTTGCATGGAAAAAGTCCGGGCCAGTTGGAACACCTCTACTTCAAGGCCGTCATTGGCTGTTTTGAGTATCACTTCTTCGCCTTTCTCCACCTGGATCTGCAGAGATGGCAAAATGATATCACGGCCCGCAGCACGCCCTGAACCTACATTGCGAACGGCATCGCGTATGTTCTCAGGATCGCCTGGCTGTATGTAGAGGTTGCTGATGCGCATGTATTCATTCATACTGCCCCGTTGCAGGTCTTTACCCGGCGTGGAAGTAATGCGCACTTTCAGGCTTACCTCACCCCGCATTCGCCGGTCACCGGAAATGCGGAATTCATACAGGCTTTGATCAACCCGTATTCCTTTTCCAAGATCACTGGGCGTAATCAGCCGGTAATTGGTGGGATTGCTGCGATCAGTGAGCACAAAAACCACATCAGACAGACGGTCACGCCGGCTACCACCACTGCCGGCTTCCTCCACGTAGATGCGTATTTCCGTTTCATCGTCAGTATCGAACAAAAAATTGACAGATTGGGAGCTACTCACCATCACGTGATTGAGATTGACAAGTGTTACCTGCTTTTTGGTTTGACTAAAGGCAATGTGCAACATGGCAGCCACAGCCAATAAGGTGATTGTGGTAAAAAAGCCAAATAATATCCGCGTATAATTCCGGTGCACTATTACATTATTTTAAGGACTTCAAATGTAGGGCAATTTTCCTTTAGTTGCAAATCGATTTAGGCTACGGCTGTTTTCAGCAAGGAAACGGTACATTTGCTTGCGGTAGCGGTTACATGTACCTGCCGTTACGGCAATGTGAGATACTAGTGTAAAGGGTTATTCTTTACATTCGGAGGTCGACCGAAGGAGGGTGAGTAGGTATATTTAAAGAATTAGGATATCATTTTGTTTCCACAGCAAGCTTGGGTTTCCCCCTGGTTAAAGTACCCTTATCAATAAACCATCAATATTAACCCTGACTTACCTAAATAATCATGCCTGCAGCAACAGTATCGTTAGTGTCTTCGTCAATTAGAATGATGCTGCCGGTTTGCCGGTTATTCCGATAGGAATCGGTAAAAAGCGGCCTTGTTGTACGTATATGTACCCTGCAAATGTCGTTCATTCCAATTTCTAAGGCGTCTATATCACGGTGGAGTGTGTTGATGTCCAGTTTGTAGCGCAATTCCTTCACCATACAACGAACTTCGCGGTGGGTATGCATTAATACATACTTTTTGCGCAATTGAAATGGTTGGTAGTGAAACCAGCATAACATCACTTCCAGGTCCTGGGAAACCCGGGGAGCATTATGCTCACGAACAATCATATCACCTCGGCTGAGGTCGTAGTCATCTTCCAGGCAAATGAGAGCACATTGAGGTGGCATAACTTTTTCAACCGGCAGGCCGGCAGAATATATTGAAGAAATCCGGGTGGTAAAACCCGAGGGTAAAAGCATTACTTCATCTCCCTTTTTAAAAATGCCACCTGCCACCCGGCCTGCATAGGCTCTGAAATCGTGATATTCATTGCGATTGGGACGTATAACCAACTGAACTGGAAATCGGCAATCAACCAAATTGTGATCGCCGGCGATGTGTACATTCTCCAGTGCATACAACAGCGTTGTACCCTGATACCAGGGCATGCGTTCTGACCGACTCACCACATTGTCACCCTGCAATGCACAAACAGGTATAAACTGTATATCCTTAACCAATAGTCTTGATGCAAATTCAGTAAATGCCAGTCGAATTGAGTCAAAATCCTCTTCGCTAAAATCTACGAGATCCATTTTATTGATGCAAACAATCATGTGTGGTATTTGTAGCAGCGAAGCTATGATTGCATGACGCCGTGTTTGCTCCGTAATTCCTTTACGGGCATCTACCAGTATCAGTGCTACGTTGGCTGTGGATGCTCCTGTTACCATATTCCGGGTATACTGGATATGCCCGGGAGTATCAGCAATAATAAATTTGCGTGCAGGAGTTGAAAAATAGCGGTAAGCCACATCAATTGTTATGCCCTGCTCACGTTCTGCTCTCAGCCCGTCTGTAAGCAAGGCGAGGTTTACACTTTCCTCTCCTTTTCGTTCACTGGCGGTTTTCATCTGCTGGTACTGGTCCTCAAAGATAGCTTTGGAATCATAAAGCAAACGTCCGATCAAGGTTGATTTACCGTCATCTACTGAACCTGCGGTTGTAAAGCGGAGTATTTGTGCCGGTTGCTTCATGCTTTTACCTTTAAAAATATCCCTGTACTTTACGATCTTCCATACTGTTTTCAGAACGCTGATCATCTGTCCGGGTACCGCGTTCAGTTTGTCGGCTTGCGGCAATTTCGGCAATAACTTCCGGTATATTCTTAGCTGTCGATTCTAATGCACCTGTGCATGTCATATCGCCAATGGTACGGAACCTTATCTGCTTTTTCACAACATTTTCTCCCGGCAAGATTGATAATAAATCCGAATAGGCAAGCCATGTTTCTTTGCGTTTTACGCACCTGCGATGGTGAGCAAAATACAGTTTAGGTAGTTCTATCTTTTCCTTGTCAAGGTATTGCCATACATCCAGTTCAGTCCAGTTGGAAATGGGAAATATCCTGAAATGCTCCCCGGTATGCTTTTTTCCGTTGAAGAGATTCCACAGTTCAGGCCGTTGGTTTTTGGGATCCCACTGACTGAACTCATCGCGGTGGGAAAAAAAACGCTCTTTGGCCCGGGCCTTTTCTTCATCTCGCCGCCCTCCTCCCAGGGCTGCATCAAAGCTGTGTTTCTCGAGCATTTCAACCAATACTGTAGTCTGTAATCGGATACGGCTTGCATGGACACCATTTTCTTCCATTACAACTCCCCGGTCAATAGCCTCCTGCACAGAACCTATTAAAAGGCGCAACCCCAGCTTCTCAGCAAAATGATCCCTGAATAACAAGGTTTCCTCAAAATTATGTCCGGTATCAATATGCAGCAGTGGAAATGGCACCCTTGCCGGGCTGAAAGCTTTTACTGCAAGGTGGGACAGCAGAATGGAGTCTTTTCCACCGGAAAAAAGAATAACCGGATTCTCGAATTGCGCGGCAGCTTCCCGAATCACAAAAATAGCTTCTGCTTCAAGCTCTTCAAGATGACTTAAGGAAGGGTACATATCATTTTGTTGTTTACAATGCCCAGTAGTGGATGTCTTTATCCCAACTATAGTTTTTCCATGCTGATTTGATGTCCATAATAAGCCCTGGCCTGGTAAGCAGATCATTGATTTTGCCGGCAGGCCATACGGCATATTGGTCGTGCTTTACTGCCTGAATAATGGCATCATAAGGACCTTCCACTTTGCCGGCACACAAAATGTCATACATCATCATCACCTCTTCAGCATCTGCATTGCTGTCAACCACCGTAACATCAACCCGGTAATTCTGCAACTCTTTTACCAAATGGGTAACCTTGCTGTTTCTTATATCACGCACATTTTCTTTAAAAGTAATGCCAAGCACCAGAACCCGACAATCCAGCGGATTTTTGCGCAATTCAATCAATTGTTGTACCGTTCGCCGGGCAATGTATGCCGGCATATCGTCATTGATGCGGCGTCCACCTAAAATTACTTGAGGGTCGTAACCCAACTTGCGCGCTTTGTAGGTCATGTAGTAAGGGTCAACGCCTATACAATGCCCACCTACCATGCCGGGATAGTAAGGCATAAAATTCCACTTGGTTGCCGCTGCTTCAATTACATCTACCGTAGAAATATCCATGCGGTCAAAAATGATGGACAATTCGTTCATCAGAGCAATGTTCAGATCGCGTTGCGTATTTTCAATAATTTTTGCCGCTTCTGCAACTTTAATGGTGGGCGCTTTGTGGATTCCGGCCTTTACAATGCTTCCGTACAATGCCGCTATTTGCTCCAGGGTATTTTCATCTCCGGCCGATACCACTTTAACCACGTTGTCAATGGTGTGTTTTTTATCGCCCGGATTGACGCGCTCCGGAGAGTAGGCCACAAAGAAATCTTCCAGATATTTTAAGCCCGAAACTAATTCTAAAATCGGAATACAATCATCTTCCGTACAACCGGGATACACCGTCGATTCAAAAACAACAATATCCCCTCGTTTTAACTGCCCGGCTACGGTGCGCGTTCCTGCCAGTAATATGCCGAGATCGGGCGCATTAAAGTTGTTAACAGGCGTTGGCAAAGCAATAATGTGAACATCTGCCTCGCTAATTAAATTCGCGTCCGCCGTAAAGGTTACCCGGCTGCATGTAAAGTCAGCAGCATCTATTTCGCCGGCCGGATCAATTTGTTGTTTGAGTAAGTCAACCCTATTCGTATCAATGTCGTACCCAATGACATCATAATGTTTTCCGAAGGCCAGAGCGAGCGGCAGGCCAACATATCCCATGCCCGTAATGGAGATTTTTTTCGTGCCAGTTTTCCGTTTTTCCAGCATGCTTTTTTACAATTGAAGTGCAAAAGTATGGAAATAGAACGGAAAGGGGGCAAATGGCATTCTGCTTCCCTGAACAGTGTTTGCGGTCTGCACCGGAACAATGATGGAATCTAATTAATTGCTATAAAAATGTTGCCACCTTCAATGATATTTTGGTTAATATTTTTATGGTTCCCCCTGTTGGTTCATATAGGCTTAATCAAAAAGTATCGCAAAGTGGAAGGAAATTCTACTGCCCTTAAAGGCAACATAGTGTTTCCAAAGCATCTGAACCACAATCTAATTCACCAGGAGCGATTTTATATAAAGCACACAGTTTATGAAACACTTCACATAATCCATGAAGTACTTTACAAAGCATTGAAGCTACTGTATAAAATTAACACTAACAGCTACTTGACTAGCAGGTTAAAATCGTTATTATTTAATTTCCCTGAACAAAAGGATTTGCAGATAACACCTGTAATGTTTGACAACATTGTTTTTAATCACAAAACAGAACCATACAGATTTGCTATAGAAATTGCGAAACTGATTTTGCTAAACTACCACCCAAATTTAAACAGAGGAAGTAATGATGTGTTGGCCTTGATGTTTGATATGAACCAATTGTGGGAGAATTTTGTCTATGTTAGCCTTCGAAAATTTAAATCAGGAAAAACGAATATTACCGCTCAGAACACTAGAAGTTTTTGGAACCCATATTTAGGATATCGAAGTAAAATGAAACCAGATATTGTAATCAATCCGAATCAACAAAACTGTGTGGTACTCGATACTAAATGATAAAATTTAAATGGAGCTAACCCTTCTCCAGCAGATTTGAGACAAATGTTTGTGTACATGAAGTATTTTCAAGCAACTAAAGTCGCACTGGTTTTTCCTGGTGATGAATTTAGTCAAAAGTCTGGGCAGTTTTATGACCATTTAAGTCAACAAACTGAAGTGATAAGT
>JBJHCA010000064.1:0-19345 GCA_050485785.1 Saprospiraceae bacterium
GCAATATAGCGGTTGGCGTTGAATCAGCACCACATTTTGCTGACCTTAACCACAACGGGTACCTTGAGCTGATCATTGGCAATGCAAGAGGAGGCATTTCAATTTACAGCACGCCTTTTGTGGCCGAAGAAGCCCCGTCATCATCCACAAGCCCCGGAACTACATGGGAAGTGTTTCCCAACCCGGCCAGGGATCGTTTGTATGTTACGGCCAACGGAGAGGATAGATTAAAGTATGAAATATTTGGAGTCAACGGGCAGTCATTGCTGAAGGGCTCTATTTCGTCTTCAGATCACATAATGCTGAACGGCCTTATTCCGGGATTTTACATCTTGCGATTATCAGGCCCGACGCATACCTACCACCATAGATTTACAATACAGCCCTAGTTTAACATCAATACACAGAACAAAGCACATTGTGTTCAGCCAGCCTCAAGCTGCTTCCCGAATTAATGCCGGTGTAACTATAAAGTGGAATAATGCCGGTAAACAATACTTTGTCATTTTGAGGCATTCTCCAACGATAAATTTTGCCATCATACACCCTCATGTCAATGTAGATGAATTGCCCTTTGATGACTCCTGAAGTAGTGAATTCCTGACTGTCTGTCACCACTTCAATCCGGTGTAAACCGGTTTCATACAAAGTTCCGGTGGCGATAATGGCAGGATGGCTTCCTGCAACCTGCCGCTGCCAGTAGAGCGTTCCGTTGCCGGCAATGCTGATGTCGTCATTAAAGGATTGGCTTTGATCAACGCCTGATCGCCAGCTTATGGCATACACAAGTTCGGATTCGAGAGATTTGGGGGACTGCTTAGCCACAACGTCCAGTAAGCTTGCCTGGCCGGTAAAGCCATCATAGGAAAGCCGCCGGACATCAGCCCTGAATCCATTATTGTTTGCAGCCAATGACGTTCTTAAATAGAGGGACCTGGCCGATACGGCCACAGGAAGGGAAAAATACGGATTTTCGTCACGCAGCCATTCAGTACAGTCGGCACAGGCGAGCCAGGTATTATCTCGACCCAGGTTATCCTGAATCAGGATGTAAATGGCTGTAAGTATCACTACAGCAGCAAAAGCTGCAGCAATGCGAAGCCATACTGCAGATTTACCAAACTTTTGCAGGGGGGTGTGTTCCTGTGTGGCAAGCCTTGCTTCGATCCTGGCCCAAACAGCCGGGGAAGGTGTCTTATGTTGCAGGGCATCTGCGTTTTTCAGTTGTTCATCCAAATTTTCCATGGTATTCTGCTTATGGGTTTTGGTTGGTTTGCCGGAGCAATTCAATCATCTTTTTTCGGGCCAGTATCAGTTGAGATTTTGAGGTATTGATACTGATTCCCAGAATCTCAGCTATTTCGCGGTGTTTGTATCCATCCAGTACATACAAGCTGAAAATGGTCCTGTATCCGTCAGGTAACAACCGCAACAAATTCAGGATATCATCGCTGATCAGCTTTTGAAGGCTTTTGGGTTCCATGGCAAGCTGAACGTCGTTGGCATCAGTAGTAAGCGGTTGTCTTTTTTTCTGTCTCAGTATCATCAAACATTCATTCACAACCACCTTTTTCATCCACCCTTCAAAGCTTCCCTGCCCGCTGTAAGTGTTCATCTTCTCAAAAATTTTCACAAATCCCTCTGTCAGAGCATCCTCAGCTTCATCGCGTTGTGGCAGATACCGCATACAAACAGCCAGCAAGTGAGGTGCATAGCGTTGAAAAAGTTCCTTTTGCGCTGTGCGATCTCCCAGCAGACATTGTTGTATTAGATGGTCAGTGTAGTCCATACCCGAATATGTCGATACAGCAATGGTCACCTTAATGCTTTATATGCATGATGCCCGTTACTTTAATTTTGGTGTGTATTCACGCAGGTTTACTGGTTCTAGGTTTCATTAGCGGGCTTAAATTATAAAGTTTAGAGCGTATGACTTGGATGACGGGCTTAAAATTTACCTCCATTACGGGATCTGGATTCAGCTAATTGAAATCATTACCAATGCGAATATTGTTTTCATACTCCCCGGTTTTCAAATCGGTCGGTATTTCTTTAAAAACAGAAGGTTTGTACATTGGGATCATCGCTCTGCCTGCAAGCAACCAACAATAATCAGGGGGCAAGCACAAAGTAATATATATTTAAGCGTATATTTGCCGCAAATCATTTCCCATGTTTATAGCCGGGATTAAAGCTGCCTGGGCATCCATACCCAGTATTTTTAAGAACAAGTACGTAATTACCTTACTGGCTTTTGGTATCTGGATTACCTTTTTTGATGATACCAGCCTGCTGGTTCAGCGAAGTTTAAGCCAGGTTGAGAGCGGACTTCACGAAAGGCAGCAATATTACAAGCAGCAAATATCCGAGATTGAACTGGCTCATCAAACACTGGAAGCTGATCCGGAGCGCTACGCCAGAGAGCGATATCTCATGAAGCGCGCGGATGAGGACGTATTCATTATTATACACGAAAAATAACTGAACACAATGGCTGTATTAGTCAATAAGAATTCCCGGATCATCGTACAGGGGTTTACGGGAAAAGAAGGAACATTTCATGCTACACAGATGATCGAATACGGATCGCCTGTTGTTGGCGGTGTTACTCCGGGTAAAGGAGGTCAGACACACCTTGGACTGCCTGTATTCAATACTGTAGATGAGGCCGTGAGGAAAGCCGGAGCAGATACATCCATAATTTTTGTTCCGCCTCGTTTTGCTGCTGATGCCATTATGGAAGCTGCGGATGCCGGAATACAGGTTATTGTGTGTATTACGGAGGGCATCCCAGTTTTGGACATGGTCAGGGTAAAAGCTTACCTCGAAAGTAAAGACTGTACCCTGATTGGACCCAATTGCCCCGGGGTAATTACACCCGGAGAAGCCAAAGTGGGCATTATGCCGGGCTTTATCCATCACCCCGGCAGAGTGGGGATCGTTTCAAGAAGCGGCACCCTTACTTATGAAGCAGTTGACCAGGTAACGCGTGCCGGGTTGGGCCAGTCAACCTGTATCGGAATTGGCGGTGACCCTATAGTTGGCACTACTACCCTGGATGCAGTAAGGCTACTGATGAATGATCCTGAAACGGACGGCATTATCATGATCGGAGAGATTGGAGGCAATATGGAAGCCGATGCTGCCCGGTGGATTAAGGAGCATGGAACCAAGCCCGTGGTAGGGTTTATTGCCGGCCAGACTGCTCCAAAAGGCAGAACTATGGGACATGCCGGCGCCATTATTGGTGGTAAAGACGATACTGCACAGGCAAAAATGGAAATTATGGAAGCCTGTGGAATTCATGTTGTCAAATCGCCCGCAGATATTGGCAAAACCATGGCCCTTGCACTCAGCACAGCAGAAGCTGTCTGAATAAGCTGCTGAAGTAGTTTCAGGCTATACATGGAACTTTAAGCATTGATTTTACTGAATTGGATCTAGTTCAGGATCGTCTCCTTTTGCGGGCTGTGAGCACCTTCGTCCAGGTCTTTTCCTGCCTGCAGCAGTGATGCAACTGCCTTTTTAGCTTCGAGCATGGAGATACTGATACCTTTTTTCTCCATGTAATCCATCATTCGCGCAATCAACAGCCTGGTTTCAGGATCGAGTTTTTCAATGTCCTTTCTGAATACTTCCTGCATAGCGCGCTCTTTGGCTTTCCCCATGAGAGCGGGAACGGTGTTCAAGGCTTTTTCGGTTTGCCTTTCGATAAACAGGCTTCTGAATACGGCGGCTTCTTCCTCAATCAAAACAGAAGCTTCGTGCATCTGACGGCGTCTGAATTCAAGATTTTCTCTGGCCAGTTCGCGAAGATTGTCCACATTGACAAAGCGAACATTGGGAAGCTGTCTCACATCCGGAGCAATGTTGCCGGGTACGGCCAGGTCAACAACAGTACAAGGTAAGTTACTGCGAAAATGAGGCATGTTACAGGCGGCAATATAATCGGGGCGATTGGCCATACAGGTAATCAGCAGATCAAACGGTTGCTGCCAATTTTCCAGATCAGTGAGCGGATGAGCATGTCCGTTAAGCTTTTCGGCCAGAATTTCAGCCTTGTGCACTGACCTGTTGAACACATCAACATGGCTGAGTCCGGCTTTTTTGAGAAACTCGGATACAAGTTGAATGGTTTGGCCTGCTCCGGCCAGCACTACCCGCATTCCGGGCTTCAACTGGGCTTTTCGCATGGCTAGGGAAACTACGGAAACAGGCCTGTCGCCAATTTGTGTGGAGGTAAATACTCGCTTAGCCATTTGTACTGTGAATCGCATCAGCAGCCTGATATTGTCGCCGGTAAGTCCTTTCAAGCGGCAAACATCAAATGCATCGCGAAGCTGCCGTAAGATCTCCCGTTCTCCGATGACCAACGAATCCAGTGAACTGGCTACCTGAAAAAGGTGCTTTACTGCAGCATCACCCGAATAAACAGTCCAGTTGCCAATTTGTGTCTTGTCAGTTTCAGATTCGTAATGGATGAAAGGGAAAGGACATGACCGGGCCAGCTTCAGTGCCGGGTCCCGGGTGATTTCTGCTATAGTGGTAAACCCTTCGTGATTGCCAAAGCTGAACAAATCTCCGGATCCGGTAAAAAGATACAGAACCCTGTTGCAGGTAGAAAGGTAAAGCAATTCATCAACACCTGCCGATGCTTTGCGTGCACGGAGTGTTTCAGCCAATTCATCGGAATCTCCTTTCAGGATGTGCTGAGCCAGCGCATCCTGTTTAAGGTTTCGGTGGGTTGCAGTAATGATATGAAACGTCCGGTGCTTTTGCATGTCGAGATACGAAACGCGAAGATAAGCCCTAGCAACACGTTGTTTTGTCAGACTTTTGTAATTTTCCGGCTTTGCCCTGAATAAAGTACCTTTATGTCCATGATCCGTTTTTTAATATCTCTTGGGATCAGTATTTTTTTACTGATCAGTTGTCAACAGGCTACAGAACAAAAGGACTCCGGAACCATTGAGGTAGCGGTTGAACCGGTAACGGGATTGCCACCCATTCCTCCTTCTGTACTAGCTGACTGGCAAAGTCGCGTTCACCGTGTGGATTTCATATTTTTTACCGTGAATGTGAGTATTGTCACCCATGAAAAGGACGCAGTTAACACCTTGGCTTTTTTTGAGTCGGTTATGCCTGTAATTCCCGAACATTGTAAGCCGGATGGCAGAATGTTTGCCATTGATGTCAATGGTGATACCGTTTGTGAAATCGACTTTTCGATAGCTTCCGGTTGCCGGCATGGCATTGCTTATGTGGATGGTAAGCCTGCTTATGCTTCCAATATATCCAATACCGGTCTTCAGCAATTTGCCAATTTACTTCGCAATGTTCCCGGTCTGGAAGTGCAACGCACCCATTAATGCCTTTCCGGGTAGCGAAAGCTGAATGGCAAAGTTTAGTTAGATTTGCTGCATAAATTGCCGTTGTAAAGCATGAACAGTACCAACCCGGACAACCTGTCATTGAATACCGGTCTTCGTCTTCCATTTGCGGTCGGTGAACCTGAAAGGTTTAAAAACCCATATACGGGGTATGGTGCCGGCATGCCGCCATTTTTACGCGGGCCTTATGCCAGTATGTACACACGAAGGCCCTGGACAATCAGACAGTATGCGGGTTTTTCCACTGCGGAGGAAACCAATGCATTTTACAAAAGGAACCTTGCAGCAGGTCAGAAAGGTCTATCCGTAGCTTTTGATCTGGCCACGCACAGGGGATATGATTCAGATCACCAGCGCGTGAAGGGCGATGTGGGGAAAGCCGGTGTAGCCATCGACAGCGTTGAGGATATGCTGAGATTGTTTGATGGGATACCGCTGGATCAGATGAGTGTTTCCATGACGATGAACGGTGCCGTGATTCCGGTAATGGCCTTTTTTATTGCTGCAGCCAAAATTCAGGGAGTAAGTGCTGAACAACTTTCGGGAACCATACAAAATGATATCCTCAAAGAATTCATGGTGCGCAACACCTACATTTATCCGCCCGGGCCGTCGATGCGCATTGTGTCTGACATTTTTCGCTACACCAGCCGGCATATGCCCAGATTCAACTCCATCAGCATAAGCGGGTATCACATGCATGAAGCCGGGGCCACAGCAGACCTGGAGCTGGCTTATACCATAGCTGACGGATTGGAGTACGTGAAGGCGGGCCTGGATGCGGGGCTTGACATTGACCATTTTGCACCACGGTTGTCATTTTTTTGGGCAATAGGAATGGATTTTTTTACAGAAGTAGCAAAAATGCGTGCTGGCAGATTGCTTTGGGCACAGATGATAAGCCGCTTTAATCCCTCTATTGCCAAGTCGCTGATGTTGCGTACGCATTGTCAGACTTCAGGCTGGAGTCTGACAGAGCAGGATCCTTTCAACAATATCAGCAGAACCTGTATTGAAGCGCTAGCAGCAGTATGCGGAGGCACGCAAAGCCTGCATACCAATTCATTTGACGAGGCCATAGCCTTGCCCACAGATTTTTCGGCAGCTATTGCCCGTGAAACCCAGATCAGGATACAGAAGAAATCAGGGATAACGAGAATAGTGGATCCGCTGGGGGGGGCTGTACACCTTGAAATGCTCACCGAATCACTGGTCAGAAAAGCACTGGAGCATATTGAGGAAATTGCAGCACACGGAGGCATGACAAGGGCCATAGAAGCGGGCATTCCCAAAATGCGGATTGAGGAGGCTGCTGCCAAAAGACAGGCTGCCATTGACAGCGGTTCAGAGAAGATTGTTGGTGTCAATGCATTCTGGGTTGAAAGCGATACTGCATTTGACATCCTGGAAGTGGACAACAATGAGGTTCGCAAAAAACAGATTGAGCAACTGCATCAACTTAAATCACGCCGGAATAATGGCCGGGTTGAACAATGTCTTAGGGCTATCACCGCAGCCTGTACCAATCCCGATGAAAATCTGCTGGAATTGGCCATTGAAGCCGCACTTGAAAAAGCCACACTGGGGGAAATATCGCATGCTATGGAACAATCATTCGGAAGATACAAGGCATCTCAGAAAACCATAACCGGAGTATACGGAAATGCCATAAAACAGGATCCTTCCTTTGAGGAGGCCCGGAAGAAAGCTGATGAATTTGCAGTACTGGAAGGGCGGCGACCCCGGATAATGATTGCCAAACTGGGTCAGGACGGGCATGACCGTGGTGCCCGGATCATTGCTACAAGCTTTGCCGATCTGGGATTTGATGTGGATATAGGCCCATTGTTTCAGACTCCTGAAGAGGCTGCCAGGCAAGCTGCGGAAAACGACGTTCACCTGCTGGGGATCTCTTCCCTTGCGGGAGCACATAAAACCCTGGTTCCCGACACCATGAAGGCATTGAAGGAAATTGGCCGGGATGATATTTTCATCATTGTAGGCGGGGTGATTCCCAGAAAAGACTACGATGAATTGTTCCGGATGGGAGTGCTGGGTGTATTCGGGCCAGGAACCATCATTTCCAAAGCAGCCATTCAAATTCTGGACATCCTTATTGCTTCCCACCAAGAGTAAACGGGTATGAATACTTCAAACACGGAATTAACTTCTTTCCCGGCCATGGATGAAAATCAATGGTGGGATATCATTAAAAAAGAGCTGAAGGGCGATGACCCTTCTACACTCATTCACAGGCTGAGAGATGGGATTGTTTTAGAACCCTTTGCCATGAAAACGCCCGGTGATTTCACACCCTTGCCGCTTTTCCCCGCCGGGTATCCTGAAGCTGAAGAGCATTTTGATCTTACCGGTGCCAATATTGGAGCATTGCGGGGTCAGATCATGAGCTCACTTGAATTGGGATGCAGGTGTATAACTTTTTGTGGGACAAGAGAACTACCTGATGCGGAGGAGCTGCTAAAAGACGTTGTACCCGAATATATCGAACTCCGGGTAAGCGCTGCCCTTTGGGAATACATATCGCCTTTCAAAGAAAAACACCCTCAAGCTGCCATCTACTGCATGGAGATGTTCGATGACCTGCCGGGCAAATTCCATAAAGACCAGCGCTTCATTTTACCGGCACGGGTTGAAATGGGAACGCAAAGTTTGGCACATCTGCTCAGTACTGCTGACCGGATCGCCACTTTGCTCACTGACGCCGGAATGTCAGATGCTGAAGCATGGCAATGCCTGGAAACAGATCTCAAAGGCAGTCCGGCCATTGTGGAGAACATTGCGGCTATGCGTGCCCTTCACATGCTGTGGTTTCAGTTGAGCAAACTTCGCACGGGTGAAGTTTTGCGCCCGGTAATCAGGTACGTTGCAACGGATGACCATGACGACAGCATCCCCCATAACCGATTGATCGATTTAAGCCTGGAGGCAGTATCGGCCACCTTAGGAGGGGCAATGTTATTCAAAACCGAGGTGCCGGCATTCAGCAAACCTGAAACCGGCCGAAGACTGGTAAAGAATATTTTTCATTTACTCAGGGAGGAAGCCGGATTGAGCAGGAGGGCTGATCCGGTTATGGGAAGCTATTCCATTGAAAAACTTACCATTGAGATGGCCCGCACGGCATGGAACCTATTTGTCCGATCTTCTTGATGAGTGGCAGGTAAAGCCTGTCAGGGGAACTTGTAAAAAAATACAGCAGGGGGTGAGGAACGACCTTGCCGGAAGAATCAAATATCAGAACATGGTTAATAAAAAATAGCCGATTCTGATTGGCCGTCCTCACCTCCTGCTGTCACTATCTTTTGATCATGATAAGCCTGCAGGTTCCCAGGTCCCTCTCATCAATACCATACGGCAACTCTTCTACCCTGAACACCTGATAATCGATCCGGAGTTCATTGCCAATGAGCAATCCTTCGCCCGAAAATTCGTAAGCCAGACTGGGAGATTCGCGAATTACGTAAGCCTGGGTTGGAAGTGTGATACGAGAACCGTTGACGTAACCCAGCATGCGGTGATTAAGACCAAAAATAGGTGCTCCTTCAATAAATACCTGCGTGCTTCTGCGGCCACCGGTTTTTACGATTTCCAGTATGGAAATGATTGTGTCAGTGGCGCAGGTCTCCACAACGTCATAAATACCAATGAAAGCATCGCGCTCATCGTGATAATTGGTGTCGGTGCAAGAGCTCCAAAGCAGGAGTGAGAGAAACATGGTTACTGCCGGAAAAAAGTACTTGTTCATGGTTGGTGTTTTTTTGATTTATATGCTACGTGGCACTAAAATTATACCTTTTTTAGCTTCAGGAAAACAGCCACAGTGCCGCAACAAAGAGATATATAAAATAATTAACAAAAATGTATTTCAAGCATAAACAGCTATTAGTATTACCTGGCTTCGTTTAATGGCAAAATGCATGTTAAACCGCTTAACACAATACAAGTGATGTGAGCTTTGGAAGAAGCTTTGTATTAACACGATTTAACTGCTAATTTTGAGATTTTAACACCCGGTAATGAGTGAAGCATCTGAGCAGCCGATCATTAATCCGCAGATTTTGCGAAAAGTCAGAGCCCGGCCTGATGTGGAAAAGCTGTTAGAGGGCCTTCTGGCCGGAGATCGCTATGTACTGAGCAAGGCCATTACGCTGGTGGAGAGTACGGCTGAAAGGGACAGGGTGCCGGCAGTGCAACTACTCAGCCGCATTATGCCGTACACGGGAAAGTCGGAGAGGATTGGAATTTCAGGCAGCCCGGGTGTGGGTAAGAGTACATTTATTGAAGCATACGGTCAGCGATTGACAGGTAAGGGAAAGAAGCTGGCTGTGCTTACTGTGGATCCGTCATCGCAGCAAAGCAAAGGCAGCATTCTGGGAGATAAGACCCGAATGGAGAATCTTTCCAGAGAAACTTCTGTGCTTATTCGCCCATCGCCCAGCGGAAACCGGTTTGGCGGGGTGGCCGGACAGACCAGGGCTGCGGTACTTCTTTGCGAGGCAGCAGGCTACAACCACATCATTATTGAAACCGTAGGGGTAGGGCAGTCTGAAACCGAGGTACACCGGATGGTGGATCTTTTTATTCTACTCATTATGCCCGGCGGGGGCGATGAGCTACAGGGTATTAAGCGGGGTATTATGGAGCTGGCAGACATTATTGCCGTGAACCAATCGGATGGGAGCCGCCTGACGGAGGCGCGTACTACCAGAAAGGCCTATGCCGGTGCACTTCAGCTTATGCAGCCATCAAGGCCATTTTGGAAGCCGGCAGTCATTAATATGTCAGCATTGGAGGGTACCGGGTTTGATGAGCTCGATGGGTTGACGGAGCAGTTTTTCACTGCATTGAAACAAGGAGATCATCTGGATCATTTGCGCCGCTCACAGAGTTTATACTGGATGCACGAGCTGATCAGGCAGTCGATTCAGCAGCAGTTTTACCGGCATCCCGATGTTGTGCGACAAATGCAACAGATTGAAGAGAAGGTGTCCGGTGGCAGTCTTTCATCGCATGAAGGAGCAGCCAGGCTTCTGGAGCTTTACGGTTATACGGAAGGCTGATCATCAGGAGGAAAAAGCAGGCTGCCAATGCGCACCATGGTACTTCCATTCTGTAATGCCAGCTCATAGTCACCGGACATACCCATAGAAATTTCACTGAAGTAGGGAACATTGGCAAAATATTGCTGTTTGAGCCGATTAAAAATCGCCTTGAGCTTTTTGAATTCATGGCTGACCACATTGCGGTCATCAGTAAGCGTAGCCATGCCCATTACACCGCAAATTCTGACCCCATCCTGCAGCCAGTTTACGGGAGGAGTTTCCTCAAGGATTGCCTTTGCCTCGTCCGGTGTAAGGCCATATTTTGAGGATTCCCGTGCAATATGAAATTGGAGGAGTACATCGGTTTTCAGCTTGTTTTGGGATGTCATTTTGTGGATTGCTTTCAGCAATCGGTGGCTGTCAACAGAATGTATCATACTGACCAGAGGAAGCACTTGTTTTACTTTGTTGCGCTGCAGGTGCCCTATCATGTGCCACTCAATGTCGGCAGGTAGTTTTGCCGCTTTTTCGATCAGTTCCTGAGCCCGGTTTTCACCAAAGGCTCTGTGCCCGCGGGCGTAAAGTTCCATGATTTTTTCAACGGGCTGATTTTTGGAAACTGCAATCAGGCGTGCATGATGTTTTTGGGTTTCGAGCATTAACTTTTCGAAATAATCCATGGTAATTGTAAGTTTGCAAAACATGAAGGCTACAAAGGTATTTTTTTCCGCCATTACCATGTTATTGTTCTTGTTGGTACACAGTGCATGCCAAAACGATGCCGATACCCTTAGGGTGGTGAACATGGAGGCATTTACCCCGGTATTGGCCGAGGCACTGCTGATTGAGGCCCGGCTGCAATCGGCTGAAGCTCCGCTCAGAGACAGCATAGCCTCCGTATTGTATCATACCATGTGGAAGAATCACGGCATGGATGAGGCTACTTTTTACCACACGCTTGAGTTTTACACCAATGAGTCGGAAAAAGCACTGGAACTGTATGAAAAAGTACTGGACTGGCTAAATGAGCGGGAGGCATCGCATTTGATCAATCCTATGGACAGTTTATGAAAAAGGAGGAGTTACTGGTAGTAGGCAGATATTTGATTCCGGTAAAGTACAGTATCGAGCGCCGAAGCAACGTGCGTGCAGCCATCGGACGCAAGGCAGTGCACATCAGGCTTCCGGTGTTTCTTGAATCTAGTGAAATGGTGCATCAGGCGGGATTGATGAAAAACTGGGTTCGTCAGAAACTGACAGAACAACCCAGATTGTTTGTGCAGTTTGCCAAAACTACCTATACCAGCGGAGATACGCTCAGGGTAGGGCCGTATGAATACCGGATCTATATTGGCAACCGACAAGATGATAGCTCGCATTCCGGCAGGATGGAGAAGCTCAGCATCAAACTTTTGATCAACCGAAGCGAGCCGGAGCAGCAACAGGAAAATGCGGTGAGGTATCTGATCAGTAAACTGGTGTCCAATCATCAGTTTATGGATGTTTCGCAGCGGATATTGCAACTCAATGAGCAATTTTTTAATCACCACATCAAAGACATACGGATCAAGCACAACCAAAGTAATTGGGGCAGCTGTTCCAGCAGGCGCATCATCAATATTTCGAGCAGGCTTTTGTTTGCCCCGCCTGATGTTCGCGACTATGTATATATCCACGAGCTGGCTCACCTGAATCACATGAATCACTCAGCAGCATTCTGGAGTGTTGTGGTAGGCATAATGCCCGGGTATAAGGAACAGGAAGCATGGTTAAAGGCCAATTCGGCCATGTGCAATTTTTGATGATTCAGGCCACCCGCATTGGCAGAAAACTGTGTGGGATATGATCTTAAAACAACAAGAACATGCAATATATGCAGAGCAAATTCGCTTATTTTGCAGCAGCTTAATACGAACAGACCACTTACATGAGACTGATCTTACCCTTATGCATATTGACCGGAATAATTTTGATGCAAGCCACCTATGCCGGAGCGCAGCAGGTGTTACCCCCGGAAGGCCGCATTGTGTATCAGGTGTCATCAGCATCCACAGATCCGCTCGATACGCGACCGGTGGTGAGAGAGTTTCATGTAACCTACAATGAAAGCTATATCCGGGAGGAGTTTATCGATGAACCTCACCGCTTTACTCTCACCAACAGGCAAACACAGCGCAAGCGCTATGCAGCCGGCTATTTTGAGAATATTCCCGTTGAAATTGAAGAGGATGTGAGTCCACAGCAGTTTCACACCGTAGAGTCGGTTCAGCTGAGAAGTATAGCCGGGCTGGCTTCGCAATTGTATATTGTATTTGTCAACAACCGGTGGACAGACATTTTTGTACATGCAAGCCCTGTGTTGAGTTATCCGGAAATACTTGGCCTCAATGGCCTGGCTACTGAGTTTTCCATGCCATCGGAGCACGGTATACAGCATTATCGCGTCAGTCGTGTGGAGGCTGTAAATTTTGAGGATGAGTGGTTCAGTTTCGAGACTTTACACAGAATAAGCCCTGCGAGTGCCTTAAAGCCGGTAAAACCGGCGGCCACAGAGGGGACGCTGAATATCCGGACATTCGAGCAATCCAGGGATCGGGCATTGGAGCTGATCGACAAAGTGCAGGAAGCCGGCTCATTGCGGCGATTGCTTGCTCATGGCACCCCTGATGAGCGGTATGACCGTGCTCTGGAATCAGAGCGCAAGCTTCGGGATCAGTTAATAGCTGAAGATTACCGTCTTCGCAGCATGGTGGATGAGTTCAGGTCAGCTCAGGAAGGCAGGAGTATGGATGCAGAAGCGCTTTCGTTTTTGTCGGAAGCAGCACGAACCCGCAGAATCATAGCGCATGTGATTGAAACTGCAGAAACGGATTTGAAGCAGGCCCAGACGGCGAGTACGGCAAAAAGATCTACATCTGAGCGGCCGGCAAGAACAAAAGAAGAAAGCACACCTGCCATGAGTTGGAGGTCGACAACTGCACCGCCAGCAGAGGTAAAACCCGAAGACGCCAAAGAGACCATCATCAAACCTTCTGCAGAGGAGTTGCCACAGGGATCACGGGATCAGCGCTTACCGGATCCCCGGGCTGTTATCGGGGAAGAGCAGGGTGAACCTGAAATAATGAGAGAAACAGTTAAATCCGGGGAGAATGTACAACAAAGAGCTATCAATCAAGAATTTCCTGAACAAGTCATGGAGGAGAAGCTAATCCCTGAGGATGTGCCGGGCCGCAGAATCGTGGAGACGTTTGAGGATGTAAGCTTGCAGCTTGAGCAGGTTGTTTCAGAAGAGCAGGAGTTGAGCACTCATGATGCCGGTATTGTTGAGCCCGTGGCCGTTGATGCAAGCAGGGAGACTGTTGAGGCGGAGAATATCGGTAAGCAGGAAACGGAGCGCTTAGAACAAGCTAGGAGCAGCAGACAGGAGGAAAGTAGCGGATTTGTTTCGCTGATGGACTTTGTCAACCGTCAGGCTCATACTGATCGCGGGGAGAATGCTGCTGAAGTTGCGCCTGTTGCCACATTGAACAATGTTTCATCCACTGCCTATGTACAGGGCATCTATATGGATGGCCGGACATTCAGTTTGGGGGATTACCGGGGAAAAGTGGTAGTGCTCAATTTCTGGTTTATTGCGTGCCGCCCGTGCATAGTTGAAATTCCCAAGCTCAATGAGTTAATCAAGGAATATGAAAACAGGGATGTGGAATTTATCGCTTTTGCCCTGGACGGTCAAGACCGGCTTGAGGATTTTCTGCGGCGGTATCCTTTTGATTACAGCATAGTGCCCTCAGCAGTGGATATTGCTGCTCAGTTTGGAGTAAGCACTTACCCAACGCACATAATATTGGACAGGGAAGGCAATATTGTTTTGGCAGAAAACGGGTTTACGGATCATGTCCGCAGAAAGATGACAGAAACCATCAAAAAGGCTCTCGGCAATTAGCATTCCTGATGCGGAATGACTTCATTTTTTTCATGCCGAGGCAATCAGTACGTTCACTTCTTTTTTCAGTTCCGCAAAGTCGATGGGTTTGGTAAAAAACCGCTCAGCGCCATTAAGGATGGCCGAATTCTTATAGTTTTCATTTCCATAAGCAGAAATCATGCTGACTTTAACATGAGGGGCCTTGTTTTTAATGCTTTCCAGCAATTCAAGCCCGTTCATGCCAGGCATGTTGATATCGGAAAAAACGTAAACAATATCAGGGGGGTCGGTGGCAAACAATTGTTTGATGGCCTCTTCCGCAGAAAAAGCAAAAACCAGATTCATAGAACCGGTTCTGAGTTCTTTTCTGAATTTCTGCCTGAAGAGCAGCTCAACATCCTGCTCATCGTCTACCACCAGTATTTTAACCCCTTTGCTCATATTTGATACGTTAAAGCTTATCTGATAAAAATCAGACCAAAGCTAAGTTGTTTTGGACTTCAGATGAAAAATATTTTGTTTCTGGTTTTTGTTTTTCAGGATAATGGCACCCAGCGGTTCAAAATTGAAAGTACCTTTGGATTGTTCATGTTGCTTCAATGCCTCAGAGACAATAATCTGACCCGGTTTGCCGCATTCCTGTAATCGTTGAGCGGTATTGACCACATCGCCGATCACGGTAAAATCAAATCGCTTCAGTGATGCAGAACCGATGTTTCCCGAGATCATCTCACCCGTGTTTATTCCTATGCTGATATCGGGCCTGAACTCTCTGGGCAGGTGTGAAGCCGCACCTGAAATCACTTTGCTGATCTCCAATGCACAATGCAAAGCATCCGAAGCGTGGTCTGGTCCTCTGAACACGGCCATCACACAATCTCCGATGAATTTGTCGACATGCCCGCGATGTGCTTCAATTACCGGTACCACTGTATCAAAGTAGCTGTTGAGCAGTTTAACAACCTCGTCAGCTGGAAATTCCTCACTGAGAGCCGTAAAGCCGCAAATATCAATGAAGGCCACCGTGGCTTTGATAGTTTCACCGGCCAGCAGGTTTTGATTGATGCCTACACTGCTCATAAAGCGGATAACGTCTTTATCGACGTACATTTTAAGGATATCGTTTTCAGAAATGGCTTTTAGGGTAGCTCTTTGTTGGGCCACAAAGCGGTAAGTTTTTTCCACCGTTTGCCTGAGGTCGTCAAAGTTGATAGGTTTGGTGATAAAATCAAAAGCACCACGGTTCATGGCTGTGCGAATGTTTTCCATATCACCGTAAGCGGAAACAATAATGGCTTTGATAATGGGGCTGATTTGAGGCAGGTGGCCCAATAAGGTAAGCCCATCCATGCGTGGCATATTGATATCGGTCAGCACAATATCGAAGTCGGAGGTTTGTCGGAGTTTATCCAGTGCTGCTTCACCGTTTTCGGCAAAGTCAAAAATAACTTTGTTTTCCCTGATTTCGCGTCGGTATTTCTGTCGCATCAGAAGTTCCAGGTCGGGCTCGTCATCCACTACCAAAATCTTAAGGGTATCGTTGGTTTCAATCATGTCCTGAGGTGGGAAGAGTAACCGTAAAAACAGTGTTGCCGTTGTGTGATTTAATGGCCATTGTGCCACCGTGTGCCTTGATAATATCGTGTGTTATGGAAAGCCCCAGACCGGTACCTTCGGTACCTTTTTTTGTGGTGAAAAAGGGCTGAAGTATTTTATCGATTATTTCCGGGGGAATTCCGGGTCCATTATCCTCAAATTCAATGACAATTCCGGAATCAGTCAGTTTGCTTCCGACCTTTAGGACCGGTTTGTAAACACCGTTTTCTGTGGAAACAGCACTTGATGCGTCTTGCAGCTTTGACCTCATGGCATCAAAGGCATTATTGCAGATATTGAGAATTACCCTACTGAAATCTTCAGCCACCAGGTCAACGGTATTAATCTGATCATCCAGGTCAAGGTGAATATCCACATTGATGGGGTGCTTACCTGCTCTCATTCCGTGAAAGGCCAGATTGGCATATTCGCGTAAAACAGCGTTGATATTAACGGATTCCTTTTTACCTGAGCCTCCCCGGCTGTGTTCGAGCATGGACTTTACGATCCTGTCGGCTCTGGAGCCGTGCTCGTGAATTTTATTCAGATTCAGCCTTATGTCACTAAGTATATCTTTTAGTTCCTCAGTTATTGGATCTGACTGGTCCATTTGGGCCAGGAGCCCATTGGCCTCATCAAGCATTTCGAGACTTATTTCGGAGAAGTTATTAACAAAGTTGAGCGGGTTTTTGATCTCGTGAGCTATACCGGCAGTGAGCTGACCCAAAGAAGCCAATTTTTCCTGCTGTATCAGCTGGATTTGAAGTGCCTGCAGATCATCCAGGGCTTTTTGCAGATTGTCTCTGGCCAGCATCAGCTCATCTCGTTGGTTTTCGATTTCGGAGTAAGCCGTTTGCAATGACTTATTTTTTTTCTTAATGGTTTGCTCGGCAATTCTGCTTTCTTCGTACAACAAAGAGTTATTGATCATTAAAGAAATCTGGCTGGCATAGCTTCTCACTTCCTGCAGATCAGCTTCGGAGAGGATGAATTTTTTCTGGTGCGACTGAAACCCGATGATGCCGGTAACGGTGTTTTCGTTAAAAATGGGAAACATGAGAATCGACAGGTATGGTGACAACTGAAACCATTCCTTTTCCCCTGGGCTAAGTTCAAGGTCTTTCAGAACATCCGGATAGTAAACCATATCCCTGGCCTGGATTACATCCATCAGAAATGACCGTTCAGCCCCGGGCTTGAATTGGAGGGATTTAAGCTTATTTTGCGTGTCGGCATCGATGAAGTCACTGATGGTTCTGTGGTATTTAAGTTCACCGGTTTCAGCCTGGTACTTGAGTATGAAAATGGAATCGAATTTGAATATTTCGCGAAGTTCCGGAGTTATTTTTTCTACTATTTCAACCAGACGAAGCGAAGAACTGGCCGTTTTGATCAGCTCGTACATTCTGTATAGTTTCGCATTGAGCTCGCGCTGCTGTTTCTTGATGCTGATCAGTTTTGCGCTGCGTGTATAGGTGAGATAACTCATTACCGATGTAAAGAACAGAAGCTGGAGAATACAGGCACCGATAGTGAGGTAGGAGGATTGCGGCTCAAACTGAAATCCGATCAAAAAAGTGGCGACAGCGGCACTGGCTACCACCAAAACTATTCCCACCAGAAAAGTTCGAAATCCATTGATGGCCATAATCCCCATTAATACAGTGCAGACCGTGGCTGCTACGGCCCAGGGTTGAAATGCCATAACGGGTTGCCAGAATCCGGTCATAACGGCATCCATATAGATAAATCTCTTTTCGGTTACTTTAGGATTGGAAGATCTTCGCGATACCAAAAAAGTAACATGGGGCCAGATGAATGCCTGAAACACCATGGTGGCAATCAGCCAGTTCTGAAAGCCCAGGTCGAGCAATACCGTAAAAACAATGAGTATGCCAAAGGTCCAGCCGGCTATGCGGGGCACATAATTAAGCATAATAATGGGATGCATCCTGCCGGCGCGATCCTCAACTGCTGTTTGCTCCTGAGCCTGATTCAAGGGTTGTTCCATGTATTCAGAATATCCTGCCTGAAATGTTTCCGGACTTGAAATAGTGCAGGACAACTCAAGCTGCCAATCTTAAGATTGACAGTAAAGTTATTCAACCTGCTTTTTAATGCCCCATAACTTTGCATTGCAGCAACGCCTGTAATGCAGACGGCCAAGATAAAAATAAAATAGTAACTCAATGAAGGTATTTCCACCGGCCCGCTATGGATAATAGATGAATGTTTTGTTAGCTCCGGATACGTCTATGAAAAACAGGGTCAAGATTATTCAGTGTCCGAACCATCAGTGCAGGATTCATTCGTTCAGTGACCAGTCATATTCCATGAAATTCAGGGTAGCGGATTCCGGAATTTGCTCATCGGCGTCGAGGTATCTGTTAATGAATTGAATGATACTTCCATGGTGGGAAAAATCACTGCGATACCACTGAAACAATCGGGATATCCGGTAATTACCGGGTTCGAGGCTATTTCTGGATTTATCATTAATAAAACCAAAAGCGGCAGCAGTGAGTAAACTGTCGAGGTTTTCCGGGGTAAAAGCCATGTTTTGAAGTCGGGGACAAGAAACTGAAGCACAGTTCAGTGCAAAATGTATTTGGGGCTCATCAAAGCGATAGCGGAAGATCCGGTGTTCTATGGCATTAAGACTTTAGGTTCGATATTCTATAGGAATAAATCTGATATCAAACACCGAATTGAAAAATGGTATACCCCGCTTGATTTGCCGAATGCTTTCTACAGGATAATTATTGACGATGGGTTATACCGTGAATGCATTGTATGCATTGATCCAATATGCCAGTGCCTCATCCTCAGACCAGTTCTGAGTATTTCTCGACTTTGGCACGCTGATTTCCTACCGGGTAGGTTCTAATGTAAGAGTTTTTATTAACCCTATGATATTGTACCCACTAAAAGGTATGGGCGCCGGTCAGGATATGATTCTGGTTACCCAATGGTCACTTGGGACTATTTATACTTTGAGGTAGGCAGCAGATTATCAAATACAAGATGTAGATACGAATATTGACTTTGCTAACTAAGGATTTTATTATAGCAGGCCAAACTACTGATCGAAAGTTAACCTATTACTCCTTTTTTATAGCTACTAAAAATGCAAGTCCAACGCCATACTGGAATCTTCTAGCAGGGTACAAGTTGTGATAAAAATCCCACAGCAAATCTCTACTCATTAAAGAGGTTAAGTCTCGATTAGCAAATACAGAAAGCTGAAGTTTACCCCAATTGCTAAATTTGTATTGGTACATGCCGGCTAAGCCCCCGGAAAGCACCATACTGTTATATCTGTTTAGTCGGCTTTCAAAGAAATCACGCCAGTTAGGTCGTCGTTGAAC
>JBJHCA010000065.1:0-19284 GCA_050485785.1 Saprospiraceae bacterium
GGCCTCAGCTTATCCAAACGAATCATCGATCACTATCATCAGGGTAAGCTGTTCGTCAAACAATCCCTGCCGGGAGAAGGAACTACATTCAGAATTCAGTTGCCGATTGAACGGTAAGGCACATGGGTAAAAAAAAGGCACCGGAGTTTCCGATGCCTTAATGTGACGGTTTGTGTCGGGGTGGCAGGATTCGAACCTGCGACCTCCTGCTCCCAAAGCAGGCGCGATAACCGGGCTACGCTACACCCCGATCGTTTTCCGGATTTTAACCGGAGGGCCAAAGCACACACAAAAGTGTGACAGTTTCCCATATTGGTGCCTCAAAAGAGGCAAGAAGCGCGGTGAGGGCGGGATTCGAACCCGCGGTACCCTTGTAGGGTACGTCGGTTTAGCAAACCGGTGGTTTAAGCCACTCACCCACCTCACCGTTAGGGCACGCAAATATACGTAATCCCCGAAGCTAAAAAATACTTTTATTCAGTATTTCAATTATTTTTTGCCTGCCTGATTCAACCTGATGAGATTGAGTGCTGAACCTGATCTTACCCACTCTATTTGCGGTGCACTGTACGAATGAGCCACCTCAAACTGATCTGTGGTACCGTCGGCATGGCGGAGCACAATTTTAAGGTTACTGTCAGGGTTCAGGCTTTCCAGACCCAGGATATCGACCAGGTCATCCTGCCTGACCAGATTGTAATCCTCTTTATTCACAAAGGTCAGAGCAAGCATGCCCTGCTTTTTAAGATTGGTCTCATGGATCCTGGCAAATGACTTCACAATTACGGCAGTTACGCCCAGGTAACGGGGCTCCATGGCTGCATGTTCGCGGCTTGAGCCTTCACCGAGATTCTCTTCACCAAAGATGACCGTTCCCACACCGGCTTTCTGATAAGTTCGTGCTGAATCCGGTACTGCCATGTAGGTGTTAGTTTCGGCATTCCACACCTGATTGGTCAGGTCGTTGAATGCATTCACCGCGCCAATGTAACAGTTGTTGGAAATATTCTCAAGATGTCCACGGTACTTCAGCCACGGGCCGGCCATGGAAATGTGGTCGGTTGTACACTTGCCCTTCACCTTGATGAGCACCCGCTGATTGAGGAGAAACTGCTGGGTGATGGGTTTAAATGGCGTCAGAAGCTGCAACCTGTCACTATCTAGCCGAACTGCCACGTCCACTTTACTTCCGTCTTCTACCGGAGCCTGAAAACCGGCATCTTCCACGTCAAAACCACTGGGTGGCAGTTCCAGTCCGGTGGGCGGATCCAGTTTTACCTGCTCGCCTTTTTCATTGGTGAGTGTATCGGTAAGCGGATTGAATGTAAGGGTACCGGCAATGGCCATGGCAGTAACTATTTCGGGAGAAGCCACAAAAGCATGCGTATTGGGATTCCCGTCGTTCCGCTTGGCAAAATTCCTGTTGAATGAGGTAATGATCGAGTTCTTTCGCTTAGGATCAACGTTGTGCCGCGCCCATTGACCAATACATGGTCCGCAGGCATTGGCCAGCACCACGCCGCCCATTTCTTCAAAAGTCTTCAGCTGACCGTCCCGGTCAACGGTATACCTAACCTGCTCCGAGCCCGGTGTAATGGTGAACTCCGACTTTGCCTTGAGATTTTTATTCAAAGCCTGCCTGGCAATGGAAGCTGCTCTGTCCAGGTCCTCATAGGAGCTATTGGTACAGGAGCCAATGAGACCCACTTCAAGCTCTGCCGGATAGCCGTTATCTTTCACGGCTTTGGCAAACTCGGAAATTGGCCAGGCCAGGTCAGGTGTGTATGGCCCGTTGATGTGGGGCTCCAGTTCAGACAGATTAATCTCAATAACCTGGTCAAAATAATTTTCGGGTTCTGCGTAGATTTCCGGGTCAGCGGTCAGGTGTTCTGCAACGAGATCGGCCATATCGGCAATTTCTTCCCTGGCGGTGGAACGAAGGTATCGGCCCATCGATCCATCATAACCGAATACTGAAGTGGTTGCGCCAATTTCTGCACCCATATTGCAGATTGTGCCCTTACCTGTGCCTGAAAAGCTTTGTGCACCTTCACCGAAATACTCCAGGATGGCCCCGGTTCCGCCTTTCACGGTCAAAATGCCGGCCACTTTGAGAATCACGTCTTTAGGGCTGGTCCATCCACTCATTTTTCCGGTGAGTTTCACCCCGATCAGGCGGGGCTTGCGAAGCTCCCAGCTCATGCCGGTCATAACGTCAACGGCATCGGCACCGCCAACTCCGATGGCAATCATGCCCAAACCGCCTGCATTCACAGTATGCGAATCCGTTCCGATCATCATTCCTCCGGGGAAAGCATAATTCTCGAGCACTACCTGATGAATAATACCGGCACCAGGCTTCCAGAAACCGATGCCGTATTTGTTGGATACCGAAGCCAGGAAGTCAAAAACTTCCTTGTTCTTTTCAAGCGCTTTGGCCAGGTCAGCACCGGCTCCCGACTCTGCCTGGATCAGGTGGTCACAATGCACGGTACTGGGAACGGCAACCTTGTCACGTCCGGCCATCATAAACTGAAGTAGGGCCATCTGTGCTGTGGCATCCTGCATGGCTACACGGTCCGGAGCATAGTAAACATAGTCCTTACCCCGTTGATAATCCTTCAGGGGGGAGTCCGAATGTAAATGGGAATATAGGATTTTCTCCGTGAGCGTCATCGGCCGCCCAAGCTTTTTTCTTGCAGCTTTAATTTTGTCGGGTAAAGCTTCATAAACCCCGCGGATCATATCTAAATCAAAAACCATAATTTATTGGAATTTATATTGTGAGCAATGCTGCTAAAAACGGCACAAATGTAACATAAACTGCCGTGTTATGGTAGTGTAACCCAATACAAATCCAAAGGTTTATCGATATAAAACGATGCTTAACGAACCGGCATGGCTCGATCAACTTCAATGCGTTCATCGCGCATGGAAAGATCCCAAACCACGTAAAAAGCGTGCCTGGCTACCCGTTCTACGCGGTCGTATAATATTTTGTCAGCCGTATCACCCGGCCGGTGGTAATCCTTGTGGGTTCCGCTAAAGAAGAAGATCACCGGGATCCCGAAACGGGCGAAATTGTAGTGATCTGAGCGGTAGTAAAACCTGTTGGGATCATCGTCGTCGTTGTAGGTGTAATCAAAGGGAATTCTTTTGTACCGGTCGTTTTGCTGCTCATTGATCTCGTGAAGATCGGTGCTGAGTTTATCGGAACCTATCACGTAGATGTAATCGGGGTCATCCTTGTAGCGATCGTCAATACGGCCGATCATATCGATGTTGATGGCGGCCACTATTTGCTCAAGCGGTACTACGGGGTAGTCGGTAAACCACTGCGAACCCAGCAATCCTTTTTCCTCCCCGGCTACGAGCAGTATTGCCACACTGCGCCGCGGGCCGATTCCTGCTTTTTCTGCTGCAGCCATGGCCCGGCCTATTTCAAGTAGTGCTGAAGTGCCGCTGGCATTATCATCTGCACCATTAAAAATCACATCCCCGCGGATACCCAGGTGATCGTAGTGTGCCGTTAAGAAAATGTATTCTCCCTTTAAGGTCGTATCTGTTCCCGGGATAATGCCCATTACATTTTCGCCGATCATTCGCTCCACATCTTTTTCCATTCTAAGGTTTAGCCTGGTTCTGAGTTTGTGATACTGTGGGACTCCATCAGCATTAATGGCATCTCTTTTTTCGATCACATTTTGTCGGCGCCGGCCCATGATGTCAGACGCCAGATTGCCTGAAATATACATGTGTGGCGGAAACTCAACCATTGCGGGAGGTTCACCCAGATTGTAATTGGGCTCTATCAGCATTCTCCTGAACCGGTTTGCACGGCGCGGAAGGTCACCATCTATTATGAGCACGGCTGCCACATCATGGCGGAAGGCCGTTTTCAGTTTCTGCGTCCAGTCTGTAGTCCATGCAGAGGGAAACAATTCACCGGTAATGAAGCTAACTCCTTCCCTTGTCGGCTCACCGGGATATATCAGGATTACTTTGCCGGCCACATCCACCCCGGCATAGTCACTATATGCTTCATCGTCAATGCCGTAGCCCAGAAAGATCACCTCGCGGATATCAGACAGTTTTGCCTCAGGATTATTGGCCGGAAAAGCCAGGAAGTCGCGCATGTGGCTGTATTCCTTGCCATTGACCACAATACTGATCTGATTCCAGGCTTCAGTGTAATAGGGAACATGCTGAAAATAGCCGTCAAACTCAGGATGAGTTTGCAGTCCGGCATTTTCCATGGTGTAGGCCAGATATTCAGCGGCCTTACGCTGACCCCGCCTGCCGGTTTCACGGCCTTCCAGTGAATCTGAAGCCAGCAGATACACGTGTGCTTCCAGTTGCTTTTCAGTGATATAGCCGGCAAAATAACGGGCAGAATCTCCGTTGGGCCACCCGGCTTGTATAGCGGCACCGGAATGCACAGAAGCCACAGCAGTGCTTTGCGCTGCCAACAAAGAGATATTCCAGAAAAAAACAGCAACAGTGCTCAATATACCGAACCAACTAACTTTGCCCATGGTTTCAACAAGCTATTTTATCCACCCTCGTGCTGTGACGTCCGCCTTCAAAAGGCGTGTTCAGAAATGCCTGAAGCATGGCCTCGGCATCACCGGGAGAGATGAACCTTGCGGGCAGCGCAAGAACATTGGCATTGTTATGTGCCCGTGCCAGACCGGCCAGTTCAGGTGTCCAGCACAATGCAGCCCTGATGTGGGCGTGTTTGTTGGCCGTCATGGCCACACCGTTGCCACTGCCACACATGATAAGCCCCATTGCAGCCTCTCCCCTTTCGATGGCCTGTGCCACCGGATGAATGAAGTCGGGGTAATCCACGGATGCTTCACTGTGCGTGCCGAAATCAATGTACTCAAAATTGTGTGCAGCTAGCCAGTCAGTTAAGTGCTGCTTAAGCTGAAAACCGGCATGATCACAGCCCACAGCTATTTTTCCGGGCTTCTCCATGTGATGAATATTTATGGTGATCAATTCAAACTTCGTCCAGTGTATGGTTCAATAATGGCCATGATCTCATTTTTGGTTTGCTCATCCTGCAACTGCCCGGCAAGGTTTTGGACAATTTGCATGGTTTGCATGACCTGTCGTATAGGCATTTCAAATTCTGCTGATTTCCTGCGAGGGCTTTGCGAATCAAGAAATGCAAAGTTCTCGGCAGTTTCATTGGCCAGAATACGAAGGTGTTCAGCACCGCGGTCCATATCTCCGGCTGCCGAGTATTCCATGATTACCAGTGCTTTGGAATAATCGTAGGGGAAATTGAAATGCGGGAACCGGTCGAAGTAATAGTCCAGAAGATTGAGCGCTTCATCGTTGCGGTTTCGGGCTATGAGCTCCTTCACGGTACGCGTAAACATAAAACGCAAACTTTGAACAGCAGGGCTGTATGATTCGTCAACAAACAGTTTTTTGTTATCGAAATTGCCCCAGCGGAATTTGTTGTACACTAAATGCTGGATTTTGTCGGCATCTACCGAGCCGGCCCCTACCAGGCCAAACTGCTGGTCGCCGGTATTACGAACCGGAACCACCCTGAGTGCCAGACCTTCGAGGCGCAGGTAATTGCGCAAACCCTGCACTTTGCTGGGCAATACGGTTACGGCAAAGTAAATGGGGCGTTCCCACAAGTTGTTGGCCAAAATGTCCATTAGCGCCACTTCATCCTTGATGATGCGGTCTCTGTTGACCGGGAAAGGTATATGATCAACGATATCAGCCGAATCTGCTTCGGTAACTATGCCCAGATCGATAACCCTTTGCCTGTCGACGGGAATGATGATATCGGACGAAGGCACATGGCTTTCGGTAGTTTGGCCACCCTGCAAAGGCAATGGGTTGCTTGAGCCCATATACTCTACAGCCTCCTGAATGGTCCATTGCCTGTCCTGCCCGGGCCGGCTGAATACGAGCATGGAATTTCGCCGGTTTCCGCGCAGTTCTTCCTGTGGGATGGAGAAATTGATGGGCGGTGACTCATAGGTTCGGCGGCGCAACTGCTCAATGTACCAGTCCACGGCCAGGAGGCTGAGATTGACTACCCGTACATCGGTTCTGATGCCTTCCACCTCCTGAACATACCACAAAGGATAAGTATCATTATCGCCGTAGGTGAAAATGATGGCTTCGGGTTCCAGTGATTCCAGGAAGTTAATGGCATAATCGCGGGCAGCATAGATGTTAGCCCTGCTGTACTGACCCCAGCCGTTGACGCCCATAATCACCGGGGCCGAAAGTACCAGCAGCGAAGCCACAATGGCACCGGTGTTTTCCGACATCTGTTTTCGCAGCCACTCAAACAGAGCCAGTACACCCATTCCAATCCACAGTGCATAAGTGAACATAGAGCCGGCCAGTACATAATCCCGTTCCCGGGGCTCTCTGGGTGGCTGATTGGAGAAGAATACAATGGCCAGACCGGTCATGACAAACAATACCATGAGCATGTAAAACCCTTTGCGGCTACGCCTATACTGCCATATCAAGCCCAAAATACCGAAGATGAAGGGGATAAGATAGTATGGCGACCTTCCCGGATCATTCTTCATAGTTGTGGTCAAGTGGGTGTGATTGTAGAGGCGCATGTTATCCAGCGGTTTAATGCCGGTGATCCAGTTGCCTTTTGAGCTGTCCCATGGCTGAAAGCCCTGTTCAGCATTCTGGCGGCCAGAGAAATTCCAGAAGAAATACCGCCAGTACATCCAATTAACCTGGTACTTGAACATAAAGCTCAGGTTTTCACCCATAGTAGGCGGACGAGTGGAGCCGGGCGGATTGCGATAGGGTTCGTAAAACCCTGCCCTTTCAGCATGCCCCATGCGCGGAAGGAACATTTTATCGCGGTCGGCATACACGGCCTCCGAACGCTGTTCCACCACTTCATAGCGATTGCCCACCTTACCGTACCGGTCGGAGCTGCGCACATTGATAGGGCTGGCTAAGTAGTGTGGACCGTACAGCAAGGGACGCTCGCCGTATTGTTCACGGTTGAGATATGATACCAGTTTAAACGGGTTATCCACGGTATTCATACTGATGGGTGGGCTGGCATTACCTCTGATGATGATCATGGAATATGAGGTAAACCCAAGCACCACCATGCCGAAAAACAGAATGAGACGCTGCAGGCGCGGCCGGCTTGTTTTCTGAGCAAAATGCACCGCATACACCAGCGCTCCGCCCAAGAGCACGTAAAACAGCATGAATCCCACATTAAACGGGAAACCCAGTGTATTGACCGTAAACATATCGAAGTGGGCAGCAATGGCCGTTACCCTCGGTATAAAAATGTAATTGATGATCACCAGAAGACCAAAGCCTCCGGCGGCAGCTATCAGCGTTCCCTTGAGTGTGGTGTTATTGTATTTTTTGAAATAATACAACATGCCCAAAGCAGGTAGGGTGAGCAAACTAAGCAGGTGAACACCGATAGAAAGGCCCATCATGAGGCCTACAAACACCAGCCAGCGGTCAGCCTGAGCATCGTTCTCAATGCCGTACCACTTGACCATGGCCCAGAATACCAGCGTAGTAAAGAAAAAAGACAATGCGTACACCTCACCCTCAACACCTGAAAACCAGATGGAAGGAGCAAAAGAAATGGTGAGGGCTGCAACCATACCGGCACCCATCAGGGCGATGGTTTCACCCATGGTGGGCTGGCTTCCGTCGCGAAACATGGCTGCTTTGGCCAGGCCGGTTACCGCCCAGAATCCAAACAAGGCACCAAATGAAGTACTGAGCCCCGACATGAGATTCACCATATAGGCAATGTTGGAAGGATCCGATGACATGATGTCCCCAACAAAGGCAAACATCCGGCCAAGCAGTAGAAAAAAAGGTGCTCCCGGCGGATGCACTACCTGCAGTTTGTAGGCCGCTGCAATAAACTCCCCGCAATCCCACAAACTGGTGGTGGGTTCAACGGTGAGAATATATACAATGGAAGAGATCAGCCAGGCTACCCAGCCTGTAATAACATTGACTTTGGTAAATTGCATACGCGTTTGTTTTACCCTCAAAGGGCGTTCAGTGTGGGGCCAAAAATAAACAAATTTAGAACTTTGGCCTATCTCTGTGCGCTGCCTGAATTTCATGATGCTCATCAGCATGCCAAAACAGTACTGATGGGATTCAAATACCCGCAGATTATTAACTTTGCCTCAACATTCAATGCGGCGCACTATGGCACAGGATATCTGGACAGAAACCGACCACTTACTCACAGAAATTGAACAGAGTCAACCTGCCGATAAGGAGGCTCTGGAAGCTTTCCGAATCCGGTTTTTAGGGTCAAAAAATATTTTGAAAGGATTTTTCGCCCGGATCAAAGATGTCAGTCCGGAGCGGAGAAAAGAGTTTGGACAAAGGCTGAATGCCGTAAAACAGGCCGCCGAGCAAAAATACGAAACCCTCTCGGCTCAAATAGCGGCAGCCACCGCAAAAAAACAGAGTGCTGCCATGGATTTCAGTCTGCCAGGCGAGCCGCTTCAATCGGGCAGTATTCACCCTGTAGCCATACTGATGCAGCGCATTTCGGGCATTTTTAAACAAATCGGATTCTCCGTGGTGGAGGACAGGGAAATAGAAGATGAGTGGCACAATTTTACCGCACTCAACATACCCGAAGATCATCCTTCGCGCGACATGACCGACACTTATTACCTGAAGTTCGACGCCGGAAGGGTGTTGCGATCTCAGACATCCAATGTGCAGATCCGCACCATGGAGCGGCAAAAACCACCCATCAGGGTCATTTCACCGGGCAGGGTTTACCGAAACGAGACGGTGAGCGCGCGCTCCCACTGCCAGTTTCACCAGATTGAAGGCCTGTATGTGGATGAAGGCGTATCTTTTGCCGACCTCAAGCAAACGCTGCTCTACTTTGTGAAACAGATGTTCGGGTCCGGGGCAGAAGTGCGGTTCAGGGCGTCCTATTTTCCCTTTACCGAGCCCAGTGCCGAGCTCGATGTATCGTGCTTTTTATGCGAGGCCAAAGGGTGCTCGGTTTGCAAGCACACAGGCTGGGTAGAGATACTGGGCTGCGGCATGGTAGACCCGCAGGTACTGGAACATTGCGGAATCGACAGCGAGCGCTACACGGGTTTTGCCTTTGGAATGGGCATCGAGCGGCCCGCACTATTAGCTTACAAAATTCCCGATATCAGGCTGTTTTTTGAGAACGATATACGCTTTCTCAGGCAGTTCACCACGGCTTTCTAGTCGATTTTTTTTCATGTCTTTTTGTGGCGGCCCTCCGGGCCGATGTAGCTTTTGTGGCCGGAGTTCGGCAGAGTTAGCGGTCACCCAGAATGATCTCCGACTTGGTAAGCCATGACACGCTGAAAAACAAAATAGCCAGGGCTTCGAGAATGAAAACTACATAGTACCCGGTAATTGCGCTGTGCCCTGAAATCCCCAAAGCAAAAATAGCCACCAGACCAATGAGGCAGGCCAAAATGATAGAGGCCGAAGCTTTGTAAACATTATTTCGGATGTGCTTTTCGGCAGTCTGTTGACTCTCCGGTTTGTTGGATCGTGTAAACTGGAATGAAAAAAAGGTGATACCCAAAAAGAAGATGGCGGCAAAAATGTAGTGCAACTTGCTGGTGAAACCGGCATTGAACAGATAGAAAATGGTTTCGCATTCGGTAATGCTGGCACTGCCTTCAAAAACATTGGTGGGGAAAAGAGCCAGCAAAGCTGCACTCATGCCCGTAACAATGGACGCAAATTGCTCGAGTTTGTTATAGCCGGTATAGCAACACAAAGCCACTCCCACCGCCACGCAGATACCTACAAACAGATCGCGCATGGCCGTGTGATAATAGTGGCTGATGGTGGGCTCTGCCGATACAGTTGCGCTGAGGTTGGTGACCACCATAATGGCCAACGGAAGGGAAATGCCCAACAGACCGATGATGGCTCTGAGCGTATGGGTGTTGACTACTAACGGTCCGGGAATTTCGGTGGTAATTTTCTCGTAAAATGATTTCATGGCTTCGTGAGGTTTTGTTAAACTATTGAATATCACTGCAAAATACAAGATAAAACAATACGAACTCACAAAACACGAATAAGTATTTCACGCCATCCTAAAGCAGGATGCATAAGGAATGCGTTAAGCAAGTATATTTATCCCGGGTAATACAATAACCCAATCAACCATCAAAACATGAAAACATTAGGAATCATTTTGCTCCTTATCGGCCTGGCCGGAACACTGGTATTTGGTGTTCAGGCCATACAGGACACCGAATCATTCAGGTTTCTGGGACTTGACATTACGGTGAGTAAAGCCAACTGGACCCCGGTTTACATCAGCGTGGCCGTACTGATAATTGGCATAGTGCTTACCGTACGTGGTAAAAAGTAAAGATATCAACAGCAGCAAGAAAATGATCCGGCCGGAGTGCAGCGCATTTCCAAAGACCGTTCTGTGGAGGAGCTTCAGAGGGTCATGATGTCGGCTTCTTTGGCCTCAGACAGTTTGTCAATGCTTTCGCTGTATTTATCCGTCAGGTTTTGCGCCACGCCTTCCATTCTTTTACCGGCATCTTCGGGGTAGCCGTTTTTCACCGATTCCTTGATGGTTTCCATCATATCGCGGCGGGCATTTCTGATGGATACTTTGGCGTCTTCGGCCAGCATTTTAACCCGGCGAACGTAGTCCTTCCTTCTTTCTTCGGTCAGTGGCGGAATGGAAATGCGAATAATTTCGCCGTTGTTTTGCGGAGCAAAGCCGAGGTTGGAGTTGATAATGGCCCTTTCGATCACGTCCAGCATTTTACGTTCCCAGGGCTGTATCATCAGCGTTCTGGCATCGGGAGTTGACACATTGGCCACCTGATTGAGGGGAGTGTTGGCGCCGTAGTAGTCCACCTGGATATTGGCCAGCACGGAGGGGTTGGCACGTCCTGTTCTCACTTTCACGAGTTCGCGCTTGTAATGCTCAACAGCTTCCTGCATGGCTTCCTCCGAAATGCTGATCTGTAAATCAATATCCTCTTGCATGGTTGGTCAGTTTTGTTAGAACGGGTATTATGAAAACATTGCGCGACAAATTTAGTAATTTGGGCTGAGTATTGTATCATTACCACAGATTACATGCCGGGAATTACAGTTATTTGTTTCCGGTTAATATTGCCGGACGCTATGCATACATTTGGCCTGATCGGATATCCGCTGGAACACAGCAAATCCCCATTTCTGTTTGCCGGCCTGTTCAAGTCACTGAAACTGAACAACGTGGAATACCGTCTTTTTCCGGTATCCAAAGCTTCCCACATCCGGGAAACCATTCAGACCATACCCAAGCTGATCGGATTTAATGTTACCATTCCCTACAAGCAGGAAGTGGCCGGCATGTGCCATTGGCTGAGCCCGGAAGCGGAAAAAACCGGTGCCGTCAATACCGTGCATATTGAGCATGGCCGGTGGAAAGGCTACAATACCGATGTGTATGGGTTTGAAAAGAGTCTGTTGAGCTTTACAGGTTCCGAAAAAGTGAAGGCTTTGATCTGTGGTACGGGCGGTGCATCCAGGGCGGTACAGTATGTGCTTCAACAGCAAGGTATGGAATTCCTCACCATTTCGCGCCGTGCGGAAAGCGGAATGCTGACGTATCCCGATGTGGATGAAGCACTGCTCAGGGCATTTCCACTGATCATACAAACAACACCTCTGGGAATGGCCGGCTACAGCAATCAGATGCCACCCCTTCCCTTTGCCATTCTGACACCACAAAACATGCTTCACGATCTGGTGTACAACCCGGTGATCACTCCCTTTATGAAAGCGGGAATAAAAAGAGGATGTATCGTAAAAAATGGCGTGCAAATGCTATCTTTACAGGCCCGGAAAGCCTGGCAAATATGGTCGCAAAACATTGCCAATGAACCTATAAAATAGCTCAATTATGAGTACCGCCACCAAAACGGATTTCAATTTTACCGATACTGAAATTGCATTTGCTTCCAAATCCAATGCAGAACTCCGGAAAGCCTACTGGATGTTTAACCTGATGAATTACGCACCATTGGTTGACATCGGAAGCAAGCTCGGGTTGTTTGCTCTTCGCATGCGGCTTCCAGTAGAGCCGCTCATCAAAGTCACCGTGTTTGATCACTTCTGCGGAGGGCGCACCTTGCTGGAGTGTCAGAAGACGATAGAGCATCTTGCCCGGCATAATACGCTGACCATACTGGATTATGGTGCAGAAGGCAAAACCACGGAGAAACACTTCAACGAGACCATGCGAGAAACCATCCGAGCCCTGGAGTTTGCATCGCAAAACACCAGTGTTCCCGTGGTGAGTACCAAAATGTCAGGTCTGGCCCGCAATGAGCTGCTGGAAAAAATTCAGCAAAAAAAAGACCTCACAACGGCCGAGAAAGAAGAGTTTACCGCTGTCCGCAAGCGGCTTGAGGCCATTTGTCACGTAGCCTGGGAAAAGAAGGTGGGCATTTTTATCGATGCCGAAGAGACCTGGATCCAGGATGTGATCGACAAACTGGTGGAAAACATGATGGAGCTGTACAACAAAGAACAGGTGATCGTTTACCAAACGCTTCAAATGTACCGCCATGACCGGCTCAGCTACCTCAAAGACCTTTATGCCAGAGCCATGGAGAAAAATTACATGCCGGGCATCAAGCTGGTTCGGGGTGCTTATATGGAAAAGGAAAGAGAAAGGGCCGAAGATATGGGCTACCCTTCGCCCATACAAGCTGACAAGGAGGCCACCGACAGCGATTACAATGAGGCCGTTACCTTTGTAACCGAACACTACGAAACCATCAGTTCATGCAATGCCACCCATAACCAGGCATCCAGTGAGTTACAGGCCAGGCTGATGATTGAAAAAGGCATACCGCGCGATCACCCCCACCTCAACTTCTGCCAATTGTACGGCATGAGCGATCATATCAGTTTCAACCTGAGTGCAGCCGGGTATAATGTGGCCAAATACGTACCCTACGGACCCGTGAGGGAAGTTGTTCCCTATCTGATCAGAAGAGCGGAAGAAAACAGCTCCATCACCGGGGATATCAGCCGCGAGCTGGGGCTCATTAAACAGGAAATGGCACGCAGAAAGCTGCTGCGTTAAAAGCACCTGACATTATGCATTCACGTGCCCGGGAACTCATAGCCCAACTGAAACTGGAAAAGCACCCAGAAGGCGGATATTTCAGAAGAACGCACACTGCCGAAACATTAGTGGTTTTGCCTGAGGGCAAGGCATTGAGCAAGGCTGCATCGGTGATCTATTATTTACTGGAGGGCGATGAATTCAGTGCGTTCCACCGGCTGAAGCAGGATGAATTTTGGTTTTTCCACGAAGGATGCCCGGTGCTTCATTACCGGATCAGGCCCGATGGAGAGCTGATCAGTCAGGTATTGGGCAGCCCCAACAACTTTCAGTACCAGATCATGGTGCCGGGCGGTGACTGGATGGCCGCAGTGCCGGAATCTCCATCTTCTTACTGCCTGCTGAGCTGTGCTGTGACGCCTGCATTTCAATTGGAGGACTGGGAAATGCCCGGGCAGCAGGCTTTAGTGGATCTGTTTCCGCAACACGAAATACTGATCAGGACACTGAGCCGCCCATGAGCGGGAAGTTTACTCCAGGCCTGAAACTCGCCGAAATGCCCTGCGAAGGCGGTTTTTGTCCTCTTCTTCCCTGACGTTATTGAGGAATTCACCAAAGAGGCGTTCGGTTTCGAAGGTATAGGTGAGCGAAGTGATGGGCCGGTCGTTTTTCCGGTAGCTGTAGGTGCCATCCCTGTGGCGGATGATCTCATAGGTATCCTGGCCGAAGCGCAGAATGCGCGTATTGTCATCGCCCCCGGTGCGGATATCCAGCCCGGCCTGATGCAGATCATCGGTATCGCTGCGGGCAGTGTTTTCTTCCGGGGAGCGGGCTACCGAGGCAATGTCCAGCAATCGGCTGTGCGTGGAGAACAGCTCATCCGCTACTGAGGGTACATCAATACGGCGACGGAGGGCCCACATCCATTCAGCATAGGCCATATCGCTCTGGTGTTTAATATCCGCCCACCTTTCCACGTCAGCATTGGCTCTTTGCAGTGCTCTTGCGTAGGCGGCGTTGCCGGGGTTGCGCTCAAGATCAATAGTGCTGAGGGCTGCCCTCACTTCAGCGGACATGAGCTGTGCCCTGTTGTAATTGGCAATTTGTTTCTGGGCGTTGGCCAGTTCTTCCCACTGCTCGGTGCCGGTAAGCAGCATGGCTTGTTCATTGTGCTTGCGGTACATGCGGTATGCAATGGCCGACTGTTCGCCCAGTCTGGCGCGTTCAAGCTGCAAACGCTGTTGCCGGGCATCTACCGAAGCGGCCTGACCTGTGGCCTCCAGGCTGTCAATAGAAGCCATCAGCGAGCGGCTCATGCATTCTGCATACCTGGAACGCGACTGCAGCAGACTGATCTCATAGCGGTTAACTGCCAGTTCGAGCTCGTTGGCTGCTTCGCGGTATGCGCGCTGATCAAAGGCGTGGCCCTGCAGTTCTCTGATGGCCTGCAATGCCAGGAAGTACTGCACACGCCAACGCTGGTACTCCATTGCCCGGCGATACTCAATGACCCTGAACCGCCAGTAACGCTCCACCGTACTACATTCTGCCGGATCCACCGATCGGGCGGCATTTTCGGACAGCGATGCAGCATTTTTCCACTCCTGCTCAGCAGCGTACATCAGCCGGGCAATAGTGAGGCTGCTTTGCTCCACTCTATCGGGGCGAACATCATCGCGGCGCTCCAGATAAGGTGCAGTTAACTTGTTGTTCAGGTAAAAATCGACCAGGATGTCCCTTGCGGAGCTGATGGCTGCCAGCGCATCGGCTTTGCCTTGCACCTTTTCAATATCGAAAGCGGAGAGCGACGAAGAGGCGGGTGACTGAAAAACGATACGACTTACGGGGAAAGCGGCACTCAGCACTTCATCAGTGCGCCTGAGTGTAGCGGTGATATTGACCGCAGTGAGATTTTGCTGCCGGGTATCGAAGCTCACGAACCAGGGTTCATAGTCTTTTGCATACACGGCCAGTGAATACTCCTGAAAACGCTGAAGGTTGAGATTCTCCGGGCGGCCGGTGATCAGGTTGCCGGAGATGTGCTCACCGCTGCGAACCAGGCTGTAGTGGGCATTAGCCGGGCCATTCAGCTCCAGACTTAGGGAAGACTGTGCATTGAGCCGGCAGGGTGTTAAAACGAGGGCAGTAACTGCACAACAAAAAGTGATCAAAAATAATACACCAAAACGCTTCCATAAGGAATATCCGTCAAAAAAAACAAGGGGGAATAAAGCAATCCGTTGCAACCAGGGATATCTGCCACCCGAACACTGAGCACCGTGGACTGCCGATGCACAAAGAGGGCCCGGGGTTATATGAAAGTTGTTACATTTGTGTCCGTATTCATACCGTGTTACCATGCTTACTGCCATTTCTCCTGTTGATGGGCGCTACGCCAATAAAACTGCCGAACTGAGCCCGTATTGCTCGGAAGAGGCTTTGATCGCATACCGGCTGAAAGTAGAGCTCGATTATTTTGCCATGCTTGCCGGGGTTCTTCCACAACTGCGGGAGTTCAGGCCCGAAAGTTTGGAGCCGGTGTATGCCGCGTGCAAGAATGACGCTGCAAAGGTAGCAAACAGGGTGAAGGAATTGGAGAAAATAACCAATCACGACGTGAAAGCCGTGGAGTATTACCTGCGGGATGCTTTTGCGGAAAACGGGCTGGGATCGCTGGTGGAGTTCATTCACTTTGGGCTCACGAGCCAGGATGTGAACAATACGGCTTTTCCGCTGATGATGCGCGATGCACTGGAGCAGGTATGGTACCCGGCGCTGGAAACCGTGCTGGACAAGCTGCGTGCGGCAGTCGACCGCTGGAGGACCGTACCCATGCTGGCCCGCACCCACGGGCAGCCGGCTTCGCCTACTACCGTGGGCAAAGAAATAGGCGTGTTTGTGCGCCGGCTAGAAGTACAGGCAGCCGGATTGCGTGGCATTCCCCATGCAGCCAAGTTTGGCGGCGCTACGGGCAATTTCAACGCCCATTACGCCGCCTATCCGGACGTTGACTGGCACGAGTTTGCCCGGAAATTTGTGGAAGATCAACTGGGGCTCAGCCGGTCACATCCCACCACTCAAATAGAGCATTACGACAGCTTTGCAGCCCAATGTCATGCCCTGGTGCGGCTCCACAACATCATGATTGACGCCTGCCGGGACTTCTGGCAATACATTTCTATGGATTACTTCAGCCAGGCCGTGGTAGAAGGCGAAGTAGGCTCATCGGCCATGCCGCACAAGGTGAATCCCATAGATTTTGAGAATGCGGAAGGCAATCTGGGGGTGGCCAATGCGCTGCTGGAGTTTCTGGCTGCCAAGCTGCCGATATCGCGGTTACAGCGCGACCTGACCGACAGTACGGTACTGAGAAACTTTGGCGTACCGCTGGCCCACTCACTGATAGCCATTAAAAGTATGCAGCGCGGCCTGGATAAGCTTTCACTGAACCACGCCATGCTTGACCACGACCTGGAAAGCAACTGGAGTGTGGTGACCGAGGGAATACAAACCATACTGCGGCGGGAAGGTCTTGCGCATCCCTACGATTTGCTGAAAAAGTTTTCGCGGGGGAAAGGAAAGCTCGGTCAACAGGAAATCCACGATTTTATAGAACAGCTGGACGTGAGCGAAGCGGTGAAGGCCGAACTCCAACGCCTGAAGCCCCAAAACTACCTAGGCAAGGTAGATTAAACCCGGCGTATGAAGCCATTGCAAAAAGGAAGAGATTACTACATTACCGAGGACGGCTTGTATGTATTTACCGAATACTACCTGCTGGCACGTGGCAAATGCTGTGGCAACAATTGCCGGCATTGCCCCTATACCCCGGGCAACAGTTCAGCGCAGAACCGGGACAAAGATGAGGGGGGGACGCAGGTATAAGGCCATAGCCCGAGGGTTGATCCATAGCGCAGGGTTGAAACATAGCTCAAGGTTGAAACCCCGGGAAATGGTGTTGATTTGCGAAAAAAATTCCATAATTTGTCCTCTCATTAAAGAACAGGTTACGCTCCATGCAGATTATTCCGCTTAAGCCCAGATAAGCCCTCGACAAAGCCTATCTGAAAGTGAAGCCAAACCGGGCTGACATTGAGGTGTTTAAATCGAACCTGATCTTTTTGCTGGATCGGATGAACGAGGCGGAATCAGAAGAGTTCCATAAAAACCTAGTCATTGACTTTCTGAAAAAAACATATTACGACCCAAACCATTTCATCAACACAAAAGGACGGAACGACCTTGTAATTCACAACGGAGACAAGGCAAAAAGTTCAGTTGGCGTAATTATTGAAACGAAAGGCAAAGGTGAGGTAGAGATGTTTTTTGTAAACAAGTCAGGCTAATGGATATGACAATGAAACGCTGATACCAATAGCTTTCGACACAAAGAAGTACACTATTTGAGCGGGATGAATGCTGAATTCTAAATGAGATAAAATATAAAAAGATGAAAACAGTACTTTTAATTTCCTTATTTATCTTGTTTGGCGAATTCCAGGAAACTGCCGTTGCCCAGACAGCCCTTGACTCTCTGATACATGCCAATGCCCGCTATACTAAACAGGATGCGGGAAAGCTAAATCTGCTCAATCGCCTGGCAGAGCAATATGTGGACTACGATCCCGAAAAAGGGATAAGCATAGCAGAAGAAGCCATGGCGCTGGCGCAAAAACTCAGAGTTGACAAAGCTTATGTCAAAGCATTGAACGTCAAAGCCGAAAATCTGTTGGAACAAAGAAGCTTTCAGGCAGCCGATAGCCTGCTGCTAATTGCCCTGGACATCAACCAAAGCATAAACAATACCAATGGTATTGCCGACAATTACCGGAACAAGGGGCGTTCTGCTACTTTAAAGGACGATTTCAATCAATCAGAGCAATGGTATGAAAAAGCACTGTTTCTTTACGAAGAAACCGGCAACAATACAGGAAAAGCCAGGTGTTGGCATGGACTTGGATGGATATCAAACAGCAAGGGCGAATATACGAAAGCGCTGGAGCAATATGAAAAAGCATTGCAATTGGCACAAAGTATCTCTTACCAATCATTAATAGCAAAAGCCTCAAACAATATCGGAAATGTTTATAATCGCCTGTCCGAATACCCCAAAGCATTGGAATATTTCCTAAAGGCCTTAACTATTAATGAGGAATTAGGAAGTAGCAGAGAAAAAGCAAACAATTACGGTAATATCGGAACTGTTTATAATAGCCTGTCCGATTACCCCAAAGCTTTGGAATATTACCAAAAGGCTTTGTCTATTAATGAGGAGTTAAAAAGGAAGATAAATATAGCAAACAACTTAGGCAATATCGGGATAGTTTATTATTGGCTGTCCGACTACCCCAAAGCTTTGGAATATTTTCGAGCGTCTTTGGCTATATATGAGGAATTGGGGGAAAAACGCGGAATAGCAACAATTTTCGAAAACATCGCGATAGTTTATTTTTTGCTGTCCGACTACCCCAAAGCTTTAGAATATTATCGAGCGTCATTGACCATAAATGAGGAAATAGGGGATAAGCAAGGAATGGCAATAAATTTTCACAATTTAGGATCTCTATACCTTGATGCTCCGGACTCTTTATTAATACAAATGGGCATCCCTCTTTCCGAACGATATGAGAAGGCATTGGAATATACTCAAAAGGCGCTGGATATTCATAATGAAATCGAATCTATTGACGGACAACGAAGCAATTGGCAAAACTTGAGCACAATCTATGAAAAGCAGGGCAAATATGAAAAAGCTTTTGATGCTTATAAAAACTATATCATCCTGCGAGACAGCATTGTGAATGAAGAAATCAAAAATCAAATTGTCCGCAAGGAGATGCAATTTGAGTTTGATAAAAAAATTACTGCCGATAGTTTGAATTTTTTAGCGGCAAATGCATTGCAGAAGAAAGAGATAGAGCGTCAGCGAACCCTGAGAAACGGCTTTATGTCGGGATTCGTGTTGGTCGCTGTGTTTGCGGGGGTGTTTTTTACACAACGCGTCCGCATAAGCAAAGAAAAAGCACGAAGTGAAGGTCTGCTGCTCAACATCCTGCCCTCCGAGGTGGCCGAAGAACTGAAATCCAGGGGCGAAGCCGCTGCCCGCCAGTATGAAAGTGCAACGGTATTGTTTACCGATTTCCTGGATTTCACCCAAATAACCG
>JBJHCA010000066.1:0-19084 GCA_050485785.1 Saprospiraceae bacterium
GGCCATTATTTTAATTATGCCGGCGGTGATACTAATATTTTACAGCGCCTGTTAAAAAACAAGCTTGAAAGTGATGCCGGATATCTTCATTTTCCACACGAGTATCTGTTCCGGCCTTTGCTCATTCAGGGGGCAGTGATGGAAACAGATGTGAAGGGAACTTATGTGGGATCAAGCTATATGTTTGCCAGGCCGGTTGACTGGGCAAAACTGGGGCAGTTACTGCTTGATCAGGGGCAGTGGAACGGAAGGCAGATCATTTTTCCGGAGTGGGCAGCTCTGATCACTTCGCCGTCCATAGCATCAGCCGGAAAATATGGCGGTGGAGTCTGGATGCAGGAAGGCAATGATGAATCGGATGGCCCTCTGCCTCCAGGAACCTTTTGGATGGGTGGTTTTCAGGGGCAGGCAGTAATTGTAATACCCGATAAGCAACTGGTATTGGTGAGAATGGGTTATACCCCCGGGGATGATTTTGACCGCGGCAGTTTTATCCGTCGCTTTGCTGATGCCTTTCACGGGCCGGATAAGAAAGCTTTGTAGAGAATCGTTGTATTGTGTTTTGGAACCGACGCATGAAGAAACTCCGGATACTTTGTTTTTCCATTGCGCTGTTAATTCAGATGCCAACTGCTATAACAGCTTTTGCTGATTGTGCCACATCCTGCAACCGTTTTAATCCCAATGATTTGAACAGGGCAGAGGCAAACCAACAAAAAGCTATGTATCATACCGATGGACCTCAGTCCAATAATTTTTCCTTCGTCAATGCAGCAAACAGAGTTCAACAACCCGACCCGCCAAGCATTGAAGTGCATTATCCGCCCGTAGCAGGATATGTGACATCTGACCGTCAACTTGAGCTGATATGCATAGTTAAAGACGGAGCCAGGCAGCATATTCAGCTTTTTCACAATGGCCGTGAAACCGGATTCAGATTTCGTTCAGCTAATGGCCGGTTGACTCGGACACTGAGGCTTTCTCCTGGACTTAATGTGATTGAACTTTATGTGGTATCGCGCACCGGAAGTGATATGCAGCGGTGGGAAGTTATGTATCTGCCCAATGAGCTGATTGCTGAGGATGCCAGGGAGGTGCTGAAAGAAGAACTGGTAGTGGAAATGGCTCCCGGCAGCAGCCTGAAGTTCGACATTGTTCAAACTGCGCTGGAGTATCAGGGCAAGCCCTACCGAATGGGTGGTACTACACCTCGTGGTTTTGACTGCAGCGGATTTGTGTGTTATGTTATGGACAAGCATCAAGTAAGTATGGAGCGCACAGCTGCCGAACAAGCGAGGCAGGGAAAAAGAATTCCGTTGAATAAGGTTGAAACCGGAGATCTGCTTTTTTTCAGCAACCGGCGAAGAATTGATCATGTGGCCATTGTGGTTTCCCATGAACCGGGAATGCTAATGATAGTCCACAGTACCTCAAGCCGGGGGATATATTTTGAGAATTACTACAATAGCGATTACTGGCAAAGCCGTTTCAGGTTTGCCCGCCGGGTGATAGAATGATGCAATAAGTAAGGCATCACCACAATCCCGTAATTTTTTTAGCGAGAGGATATTGAGTGTTTGCAGTATATTTCCACGCTTCAAAATCCATATTTTTTATGAAACTGAACAAAGCCATATATCCCAACAGCCTGACGATGCTCAATGGCCTCATGGGCATTGTTGCCATCATCATGTTGGTTGAGGAGCGCTATGGAACCATGCTGGCAGCCATTTTCATTGCACTTCTGGCCGATCTGCTGGATGGATTGGTGGCAAGGCGGCTAAAGGTCAGCTCGCCCATGGGCAAAGACCTGGATTCACTTTCAGATGCAATATCTTTTGGTGCGTTTCCTGCAGTACTGGCATTTAAGATGCTTCAGTTTTCATCGGGATACGGCGATGAAGTGATATACGGACTCCCCGGCTTGTGTCTGGGTGCTGCTTCAATTTATCGTCTTGCCCGGTTTAATCATGGCGATGAGGGAACCGGCCCGTTCCGGGGATTGGCTACGCCTGCCATGGCAATGGGTGTGTTGGGGCTTTTTTATGTAGTAGTGCACGAGCAGACATTTCTGAGCACTGTGCTGAGCAATTATTTTGTGGTTCTGGCATTTATTGGGCTCACAGGTTTGCTTACTGTGTCGTCCATGCCTATGATCAGCAATAAACTGACCCGGGGCCACTGGAAAAATCAATGGCCTTTAGGTCTTATAGCTTTGTGTATACTGATACCCATACTGATTTGGGGCATTGCCGGCCTGGTATGGTTCATACCGCTCTATACCCTCATTTCATGGATATATTTCCGGTGGTGGCATCCGATGCGGGAATAGCGGTGTTTAGCTTTCCGGTATTCCCTCTTCCTTTGCGTTATTCTGTGTCCACGGTGGTGTCAATAAAGCCAGCGATATCGAGTAAAAAAGTGTACTCGTCTGCTAATTCCCGCATAGCCTTGAATCGTCCGCTGGCACCACTGTGTCCTGCTTCCATATTTGTTTTAAACAAAATTGGGTTGTTACCTGTGTTTTGGGTTCGCAATTTGGCTACCCATTTGGCGGGTTCCCAATATTGCACCTGGGAATCGTGATAGCCGGTAACTATCATCAGAGCCGGATACCTGTGCGGAGCCACATTGTCGTATGGTGAATACGATTTGATATAGTGGTAGTATTCTTCCACATTGGGGTTACCCCACTCGTCATACTCACCGGTAGTCAGGGGAATACTTTCGTCAAGCATAGTAGTCACCACATCTACAAACGGAACCGAAGCCACAACGCCCCTGAAAAGCTCGGGTGCTTTATTGATCACAGCACCCATCAGCAAACCGCCGGCACTGCCACCTGAAGCAAACAAACGGTCAGGATCGGCATAGGCATTGTCAACCAGATACTGCCCGCAGTCGATGAAATCGTAAAACGTATTCTTCTTATTGAGCAGCTTTCCATCTTCGTACCAATGCCGTCCCATCTCTTCACCACCGCGAATATGGGCAATGGCAAAAATAAAACCGCGATCCAGCAGACTCAGGCGGGATGAACTGAATGTTGGGTCAAGGCTGTAGCCATAGCTTCCGTAGCCATAGAGGAGCAGCGGGGCCGTGCCGTCAGTGGGCGTGCCTTTGCGCATAACCATCGATACCGGAACCCTCGTGCCGTCCCGGACGGGAACCAAAATACGGCGCGTCTCATAGTTGCTGACGTCAAAATCACCCAGTACTTCCTGTTGTTTTAGCAGCGTGAGCTTACGATCGGCCATGTGGTAATCGTAAACGGTGTTGGGCACGGCCAGCGACATAAAACCCAGCCTTAACTGAGAGGCATCCGGTTCAAAATTGTTGGTGGTATAGGTGAGATAAACTTCTTCGTCAAACCGAATGTAGTGATCATCGCTTCCATCCCAGTTCATAATGCGTATTCTGGTCATGCCGTCAACGCGCTCGTTTAGGACCAGATTCCGGTTGAATAGCTCAATCCCTTCAAGTAGTACATCGTCTCTGTGGGGAATAACTTCTTCCCATTGATCTTTGGCTGTAGACCCTGCTTTGGCACGCATTAACCTGAAATTTCGCGCATCCAGATTGGTGCGGATGTAGAAGTGATCGTTGACGTGATTGATGGTGTATTCCAGGTGACGCTCGCGGGGCTGAAAGAGAACTTTTGTCCCTGTCGGGTTGTCAGCATCAATGTAGTGAAACTCGTTACTGACCGTGGCAAAGCTGCCTATGATGATATATTTTCTGGACTTGCTGATGTAGGCATAGGTATAAAAAGTATCGTCTTTTTCTTCAAACACCATAACATCTCCGGCCGGGTCAGTACCCAGCGTATGGCGCATAATTTTGTGTCCTCTCAGTGTAACGGGGTCTTTCAATCCGTAAAAGATGGTCTTGTTGTCGTTGGCCCAGATGGCATAACCCATGGTGCCTGGAATGGAAGTTTCAAGTATTTCGCCGGTTTCCAGATTTTTGAAACGCAGCGTGAAAATTCTGCGGCTTACGATGTCTTCTGAAAAAACCATCCAGCGGTTGTCGGGGCTTACGCTCAATTGACCTACACTGTAGTATGCATGGGGTTCAGCCATGACGTTCACATCCAGCAGAATTTCCTCTTCTGCGTCTGTAGAGCCTTTCTTTCTGCAATACACCGGATATTCTTTTCCTTCCTCAAACCGCGTGTAATAGTAATATCCGTTATTCAGATAAGGAACCGATTCGTCAGTTTGAAGGATACGGCCTTTCATTTCCTCAAACAGGTTTTCTGCAAAGGGTTTTAGGTCTTGCATCAGTTCATCCGTATAGCGGTTTTCGGCTTCCAGATAAGCAATCACTTCTTCGTGGTCGCGCCGGTTCATCCAAAAATAGGGATCGATGCGCATATCGCCATGGATCTCCAGGGTTTCAGGTTCAATTCGGGCAACGGGAGGATGGGCTTCTGTAGCCCTGTTTACGATACTGCTTTCATGCAGTTGGCGGGTATCAGTCATGGGTTGTGATTCTTGTGAAGGCTCGCAGGAATTGAGCAGAAGACCTGCAAAGGTATAAATGCAGACTAAGGTAATATTAGATTTCATTGAATATTTTTTTTGCCGGTGCGAAAGTACCCAATAGCAGTACTTTGTCTTCAGAATTAGCTTTACTTTTCGACCAAACCCGATTTAGTTTCTGACGAAATACAAAAATGCTGTGCTCAGCATGAGCATTACATTAGAAGAACTGGCTCCGCTTGTAAGCAGGCACATAATCGCTGTACAAATAATGGTAAAGGTTGTAAAGGAGCATAAAGTCCAGGCCGTTCCATTCCAGCCTTAAACCGTAAGGGTTTCCATCCTTGTGAGTGGGATGTATCCACCGGTGTGCAGACCGCCATCCTTCAGGCGCATTGCAATTAGGAGAACCGTAACAAGGCCCTTCAAAGGGTGCTTGCCTTATCATAGATTCAATCATACTGCGATCAATAGACTCAGGCGGTGGTAGATCCTGTAGGGCAGCATAGGCCAGGGCATACATGATCTGATCACTTTCGGCAGCCCTGCGGGTTATGCGGTCAAGTGTCCAGCCTCCGTATGATGATACCAGTTCGTAAGACATTGCCCGGTTACGGGCTGCCTGCAAGCCAAACGCCCAGTCAAAACCGCGAAACAGATTACGGCCCACGGTACGCGACAAACGGTTATGGTAATTAGCCATGTAATATCCCTCTGTGATTCGGTGAGCAGACTCCGCCAGCGGATAGCTGAAAGCCCGTACATCGCCGCCCCAAACATTGGGAATACGCTTACCCTCCGGCCCGGTTATGCGCCAGTTGCCCCGCCGCAGCATTTGCATGATGCGGTGAGTTTGATCGGCAACTATCTGGCCCACAGTTCTTGATTGTCCGGGATATCGGGCATCGGCGGCAAAATGCCGCACAAACCTGAATCCAAAAAACAGACTGATAATCTGATCCTGGCTTACAAAAAAGCCCTTGTCAAAAGTTTTTTCATCGCCACATGCGGCACTGGACTGTATGCAGTGATAGGCACCGCCTGTAAAATTCAGAAACCGGTAAGTGCCAGTTTCTTCATTCATATAGAAATCACGGTGTACATCATCGCGGATAAAGAACCCGTCAAGTTGGGGAGCGCGGTTAACATAGGTGTAAGCCACATAATCAAGCCTCTCAATAGCTTTCAGTACATAATACAGTTCTTTTTCCGTGCGCTCGGTATTATCTCCGGCCATGCGCAGCATGTGATACTCAAGAGCCAGAACGGCCATGTAGTGCCCCATGTGAATGGTAGCGTCAACCCATCGCAATTTGCCATATCCGGGTCGTGCACCGCACCTTTCACGATTGATCCAGTAATCGGTTTCGCAATTTTGAGCCGGGTTTCGTCCGCTCATGGGTATACTGTGCCCAGTGCCTTCACCCACAAGTACAAAACCCGGATAGCCCGATTCAGCATCGCCTACAAGCCTTGCCCTGTACCACCAGTACTTATCCAGATCAGTATCGGGATTAAACTGTGCGTATAACCCGGTGCCTGTAAGTTGTACTGCTGCCAGTATGGCAATGGTGAATATCTTGCTTACACTCATGCCGTGAAGATATAAAATCCTTCAAAGCTGCCCTTAAAGCGCTATTGTGGCCATGGCCATCAAAACTGCACGGTGAATCGTTTTTACAGGGTAAACGGATAGCACTTCCCGCTGATGGCCCACAAAATGATATCCATAAAAATACATGGAAAAAATGAAGACTAAACAAGCGGGCCTCCGGATCAATAAGGGAATCACGAAAACAGTAAAAATCTCCGCTTTTCTTATTTAGAATTAGTCTTAAAAAACATAACTTTGCTGCATGAGAACCGGAGGATTGATATTACTTTTTACTGTGCTCATGGGCTGGCATTGCAGTGCGCCATCATCTACGCTCACGGTGTATTCCGGCAGGAGTAAGGCATTGGTAGAGCCGGTGATCAGTATGTTTGAGGAGGAGACTGGCATAGCAGTCAAGGTGCGGTATGGCGGAACTACTCAGCTTGCCATGGCCATCATGGAGGAGGGCAGGCGATCGCCGGCAGATGTTTTTTGGTCGCAGGATGCCGGTGCACTGGCAGCATTGAGTCGCAAGCAGTTGCTGAGTGAGCTGTCCGGTGAAATTCTGGCTATGGCAGAAGGGGATCAGGCAGGCAGAAACAGTGACTGGATTGCCACAAGCGGAAGGGCAAGAGTGTTGGCCTATCATCAGCAGATTGATCCTTCTGTGCTTCCTGAAAGTATTATGGGACTTCCGGCTGCGGCTGATAGCTTTAAGGTAGGCTGGGCTCCGTCCAATGCATCTTTTCAATCATTTCTGGCAGCTATGGTTCAGGTATATGGCGAAGAGGAGACCAGAGCCTGGATAAGGGCCATGAAGCAAGCCGGAGCGGTTGCCTATATTAACAACAATGCATTGATTGAAGCCATTGCTGCCGGAGAGATTCGGCTGGCCATTACGAACCACTATTATCTGGAGCGGATAAAAAGCCGGCAGGCCGACTACCCTGTTGAGCAGAAATATTTTGCCCATGGCGATCCGGGAAATTTGCTCAACCTAAGCGGAGTGGCATTGCTCAGATCATCAGACCATACAGATACTGCCGAACAGTTTATCCGGTTTTTATTATCGGATCGCGTACAGGCTTATTTTGCCAAGGAGATATTTGAGTTTCCGGTACGGTCAGTGGCCATTGAGGCGGGGAGTAATCCGGTATTGCAGCACGGGGAATTGTTTCCAAATGTTATGCCTGAATCTTTTGATGAAATCGACGTCATTTTGGAGATGTTAAGGCAGGAGGGGCTTCTGTAAACTGAACTATGAGAACACTCAGGCTTCCACCGTGGTATTTTTTACTGCCGTCAATTTTTGTGGCTTTGGCAGTAATGGTTCCGGTGTTTTACTTGTTTGTCAGGGCATTTGAGGGTGAATGGGCACAAATTGCAGACCTCATCTGGCGGCCACGCAATTTGGTATTACTGTGGAACACATTAGCGCTAACAGCTGGTGTGCTGGTAGTTACATTTATTGTAGCATTTCCACTGGCATGGCTGGTATGCCGCACCAATATTCCCGGAGTTAAATGGATAACTCTTGTTGGTATACTACCTCTTGCTATTCCCGGGTATGTTCTTGCATATGCAATGCTAGGCCTGGGAGGTGAAACCGGATCTATGGCTCAATGGTTTGGTGTAGTCATTCCGCGGGTGTCGGGATACTGGGGTTCGCTCATTGTGATTAGCTTGTATACTTTCCCATATTTATTTCTCAATCTTCGTTCCGGATTGATGGGCATCGACGTATCCACCGAAGAAGCAGCCCGATCAATGGGGCTTAACACCCTTCAGATCATCAGGCGGGTTACACTGCCTCAGCTCAGGCCATCCATGCTGGCCGGGATGCTCATCATTGCCCTGTATGTGGTGGGCGATTTTGGTGCAGTGAGCCTGATGAGATTTGAAACCCTCAGTTTTGCGCTGTATCTTCAGTACGCAGCAGCTTACGACAGGGTATATGCAGCGCTTATAGCCATCATGTTGCTGGGCATCACCGCTACCATTATACTGGCGGAGTACCGGCTGCTTAAGATCTTCTTTTTCACCCAAATGCAACTGCGTAAAAATCAATATCAGCGGGTATCAAAGCTTGGAAGGTTGAAGTTGCCGGCAATGCTTTTTGTGATAACTCTTTTTGTGATATCCGTTGCCCTGCCCATAACCTCCATAGCCTTCTGGATGACCGGTGGTGTTAATCCCGTTATTGGGCAGCAGCTTTGGAGTGCATTGTTTTCATCATTCATTGCCTCATTGCCGGCGGCATTGCTGGCCATTTTGTTTGCTGTTCCGCTTGCCTATATTGGAATGCGATTCAAATCTGTATTGACTGGTTTGCTACAGCGTATTGCCTATCTTGGTTATGCTACGCCACCGCTGGCTCTGGCCCTGGCCTGGGTGTTTTTCAGCCTGGCTCTTGATCCGGTAGTTGCGGTTTACCAGAGTCTAGTTCTGTTGATATTTTGTTATGCCATTCACTTTTTGGCAGAATCGCTTAGCCCTATACGAAGTGCTATGTATCACATTTCCCCCCGCTTGGAGGAGGCTGCCCGTTCATTGGGGTATGGCAGGTTTAAGGCATTTATTTACAGCACATTACCTTTACTGTATCATGGCATTATGGCGGGCTTTATTTTTGTATTCCTGTCGGCCATGAAGGAGTTGCCCATCACTATTTTATTGTCGCCTGCCGGTTTTGATACCCTGGCACTCAATGTGTGGAGTTACTCGGCAGAGGCCATGTTTGCCGAGGCTGCGCCGTTCGCTTTAACTATCCTGCTGTTCTCGGGTTTATTTGTAAGTTTGCTTTTTACCAGGGTATGGAAACGATAACACCACCACTTCTCACCGCTGAGGGACTTACCAAGCGGTACATTCCCGGGCATTTGCCCGAGGTGGATAGCGTGTCATTTAATGTAGGGGAAAATGAGATTTTCGCCATTTTAGGACCCAGTGGTTGTGGCAAGACTACTACATTGCGCATTCTGGCCGGATTTGAAACTGTGGAGAAAGGCCGCATCACGCTCAAGGGCAGGGTATTGCAGGATGAAAATGTATTTGTGAAGCCTGAAAAGCGGGGAATTGGTTTTGTATTTCAGGATTATGCCCTATTCCCGCATTTGAGTGTGTACGATAATATCCGTTTTGGTATCAGGCATTTGCCGCGCGATGAAAGACACAGCAGGGTAGAGCAAATGCTGGAACTTACCAACATGAAAAAGCTTGCTGCCCGCAAGCCGTTTGAACTGTCGGGTGGTCAGCAGCAGCGTGTGGCTCTAGCCAGAGCACTGGCACCCAGCCCGGGCATCATTCTGCTGGACGAACCTTTTTCCAATCTCGATGCCGTTTTACGCCAAAGTACACGTCAGGATGTTCGAAATGTACTTAAGGAGGCCCGCATGAGTGCCGTGCTGGTAACACACGATCAGGAAGAAGCCTTATCCATTGCCGACCGAATCGCCATAATGGATCAGGCACATATAGTGCAGACCGGCACGCCGGAGGAGATCTACTACAAACCCAAAACGGCTTTTGTTGCTGCTTTTCTGGGGCACACCAATGTAATGGAAGCCGATGCCGAAGGCACTGTGGCCTTCTGCCCCATAGGAAGCGTACAGCTCAATGCTGAGCGCTACGGCAAGTGCTTCATTTCACTAAGACCCGAAAATCTTGATCTCAACGAATTGAACGGTCATCCTCAGTCAGGTACTTCGGCTACGGTGGTACAACGCTCTTTTAAAGGGCATTACCTAACTTATACTGTGGTATGTGGCCAATGCAAGCTGATGGTTCATACCACCAATCGTAAAACCTTCCATGTGGGTGATGAAGTGAGGGTGGTGCAAACGGAGCGCGCCAGTGTGCTGGAACTGTGATTTGCACATCAAGTTTTACAAACAACTCGGACTGTTTCTCATCAAGCTTACCCCATAACTTCATTGAGGTCGGGCAATTTCCCAAATTCCTTCAGAGCACGTACATGTGACCGGAATGCATCGGCCAGGCTCGGATTTTCCAGGTAGGGAATGCCAAATTCCTCTGCGGTTTCTTTAACGATGCTTGAAATTGCCGGGTAATGCATATGTGAAATAGTGGGAAACAAATGATGCTCAACCTGAAAGTTGAGGCCGCCAACATACCATGACAACAATTTACTGTTGCGGGCAAAATTGGCAGTGGTGTTCATCTGATGTATAGCCCATTCGTTTTCGATGTTGCCATCTTCATCGGGCTGTGGATAGCTGGTGCCTTCAACAATGTGGGCAAGCTGAAAAGTAGAGGTCAGCACCAGACCTGCAACCATATGCATAATAACAAACCCGGTAATCACCTGCAATAGGGATAAGCCAAGCATTACAGGAAGCACTATTATTGTGCCAAAATACAGGATTTTCACGATAATTATTCTCGTCAATCGCCACAAGTTTTCAGTGGGTGTACCGTTATTCACTCCTTTTTTGATATGACTGAAGAACTGGACAAAATCTTTAGCTACTACCCAGTAAAGGGTTGCGATGGAATAAAGTGCAAAAGCATAAAACCACTGAAAACGATGCATTTTCTTCACTTTCCCATGTGGTGCAAATCTCAACATGGCCTTGCCATCCATGTCCTCATCCATGTTTTGGATATTGGTGTAGGTATGGTGCAGCAGATTGTGCTGGTTTTTCCAGTTGTAAACTGAGCCACCCAGCAGGTTGAGCACATGCCCCATAAGATAATTCACCAATTTGTTATTGGAGTAGGCACCATGGTTGGCATCGTGCATTACCGACATACCGATTCCTGCAACTCCCAGCCCCATGACCATCCACAGCAGCAGTGCCAGGAAATATGGCGGTTGCGCTAAAACAATGATAATAAACGGAATGATATAAAACGACAGCATCACCATGGTTTTTAATATCATGGCACTGTTGGCATGCTTACTTAAGCTATTGTTATTAAAATATTGATCAACCCGCGATTTAACAGTGGGGAAGAATCGTGTGCGATCGCGATTTACAAAGCGAACCTTAGGGGAATTTGTCATAAGATGATTGACTGTATTATAAGAGAATTAGGGAGAAAAAATTGGCGGCCAGGTTTTTGATATACTTAAGTTCAAAAACTAATTTTCTGAACGCTGCAAAGTTAGTTTATTTTAATGATTGTACTTAATGTCATTAACCTATGGTCGTTTAACCCATCAACAGCCATTAAGTTATTGACAATCAAGAATATTTTTAAGATAGTTATACTGATTGATAACACTTTGTGCGTGGCCCTCCGGGCTACTGATAAAATGGCAGAACAGGCACTACCGCAACAACATGAAAGTTCCCTTGTATTGTTGTTGTCGTCCATCGGCCTGTACGTAATTCACCAGCACCACATAAGTTCCCGGCGGCATGGGCTTGCCTTTAAACGTACCCGTCCATCCAGTTTGAGGATGTGTAGATACAAACATTTGCTGTCCGTAACGGTTGTAAATCTCCATTCGATAGTTCAGTAGATTGCCCGGGTACACAGCCAGGGGCTTAAATTCGGGATTGTTGCCTTCGGGTGAAAAGGCATTGGGCATCAGAATGTCGGCTTCCCGCACGGCGGCAACCCGGTTGCTCAGGGCTCTGTACTGAAACATCGGATAGTCGGGCAGCTGGATGCGCATGTGGGCTTCTACATAATACCGGGCTGCACCTTCTGCCTCAGGAACCGGGTTTACCTGATCATCAAAAGTACTTGCCGGTGCGGGCAGGGTAGCCAGCAATACATATCCGGCTGTGGTTTGGCGATAAATGCGGTATTGTTCCACGGTTCCGTAGGCACTTACCGGCGGTGTCCATTGAAGGCGGTTGACAAGGCCAGGCAAAGCATCCACCCGTAAAAAAGCCGGCTGGGCTGTTGCAGACAAGGCCTGGGCCTGGCATTCATCGGTAGTGGCCAGTGCCGCGTAAGTTTGCATGGTGAGCGGCACGGTAACTCCCGGGCTTACCGGGTTTATAGAAGCGAGATCGCCGGTTTGCGGCATACTCATCTGCATGGACAAATTATCGGGTGATTCGCCGGTAAGGATGTGGTAGGCGGTAATGTCCGCTCCGGTGTCCCACTGCCAGCTCAGTACCAGTTGATTGTTTTCATCATAACCGACTCCATAGAGCCTGATGAAGGTCATGGGGTTCACTACGTCGGCCAGCAGACAAAGCCGGTTACTTTGCGAAACATTGCCTTCCTGGTCGCCCGTACTTTCAATAAAAATACACAGCGAATCCAGATCTTCCAATCCGTTGAGGGGAAAGGAGAACTGATCACTGCTCAGGTCGGCTATATACTGATATCCGGCATTGTTCAGGTTGACTGCTATGCTGTGGCTTTCTATCTCATTCCAGCCCACGTAGGGTGACCATTCCAGGTGGATGGTGCGGGCACAGGCATCCAGATTGCCCTGTATCAATATAGTGCGGTGTACGTTGGTGCTGATAATGCTGGTTCTGCCGCAGGCATCTATGGCACGCACCAAATAACCCATGGATGAGCCGTCGGTGGGCACGGCATGGAGGTATTGGGTGTTAAACCGCCCGAAAACAGTATCGATCACCACAAAACCGTTTGGTGTTTCCTGTTCAATCAGGTAAGCATAAGTTTCAGGGGAGCTTCCCGGTGCCCAGATGATGAGTACACCATTGTCGGTAATAGTTACTGCAATAATTTCCGGTTCTATTGGAATATCGGTATTGATGGTATCGGAACTGAGGGATACACCGGTGCAGGAACTGTAGGTTTGCATGAAGTAGTACCAGGTAGGTGCCCCGGCATTGATATGATCATAAGTGGTTTGAGCCAGGTTAAAAACGGTGTCCAGCACACTGAAGCCAAGTTCGGGAACAGTCGAAGCATAGATAATGTATCCCTGAATATCACCGTCACCGCAATTATCAGGAAGGTTCCAAACCAACTCAACGTCACCCCCAAAATCTTTGGCGGCACACAAAAGCTGTGGGGCAGGGATCTGCCCCCACAAAAAGTTACCCCAAAAAATGAAAGGTAACAAAGCAAAAAATGTGCGCAAAGTACTGACCATTCCGGCTTTAGTCTATAATTACCGTATATAACGTATCGGTTTGCAAATAGGTACAAGCAAGCTGCTGCAATTGTTCTGCGGTGATGTGACTGATGGAGTCGGCCAGCCGGTGGTAAAAGTCATGCGGCAATTGGTTGATCACCAGATTTTTAAGGCTTTGGCCCATGGCAAAGGGCCCGTCGAAGCCCGAGAGCATATTGCCCAGCATATACCGTTTTACGCGGAGGAGTTCCTGTTCTGATACGGGTTCAGTACATAAATTGTTGATTTCGGCCTCAATTTCTTCGAGTGCATGGTCTATCTGTTCGCGGTCAACGTCGGTACCGATGTTGAAGGAGCCATCGCGCAGGTTGGGATCAATACTGCTGTAAATGCCGTAGGTGAGGCCTTTGTCTTCGCGCAGATTGTTCATTAGTCTAGAGCCGAAATACCCGCCCAGCAAGGTATTGAGAACAGTGAAACCGGCATAGTCGGGATGTTCCTGCCCGAAAAGCCTTTTCCCGATGCGAACGGAGGCCTGGACGGACTGAGGCAGTGATACCTGTTCACGGAATTTGAGTATGGGCTGTGGCTCTATTTGGGGCCTTGTTGTACTACCGGGAGGTAAAGCATGCCCGAGATGACGGTCGAGGATGGAAAACGAATCGGGCCCTGGTTTACCCGACAGGAAAATACGGGCATTGCCTGCCAGAAAATGTGCCCTGAAATGCTGCAGAAGCGCATCACGTGTAAGAGCTTTGTAGGTTTCTTCCGTGGAGTTGTACCCGTAGGGGTGATCAGAACCAAAAATATGCTCGGTGAGGATGCGGTAGGCTACCGTATCGTGCTTTGTGAGTTCGAGCTTCAGCCGTTGAATGGATTGTTGCGAAAAGCTCTCCACCTCATCTTCCGGAAACAGGGGCGAGGTAAGCATTTCAGCAATTATCGGCATCAACTTATCGAGATGCCTGCTGAGGCATGACAGGGTGAGGTAGATCACGTCGAGTGAAGCCCCTGTTCGCAGCTCGGCACCCAGAAAATCTACCTTTTCGGCAATTTGTCGGCTGTTAAATGAACGTGTACCCTCCTTAAGCAAACGTCCGGTGGCATAGCTCACTGTTTTGGATGCCTCTTTAAAGCGGCCGGCATCGATGATCACATCCAGCCTGATCACTTCTGTTTCACCCGCATGGATGGTATGAACCGGAATGCCGTTGCTGAGCAATTCTACTGAAAAAGGCAGATCAGGTATGGCATGATCGAATTGCACCTGTGGTCGCTTCATGGCAGGGTGTTATTGGTGGTGAGTTGGGCAGGATTGTAAGCCAGCACTGGTGCCAGCCATTGTTCAATTTCGGACTGATCCATATTCATACGAAGGGCGTAATCTACCACCTGATCGTGGTGAATGTGTCCTAAACCAAAGTAACGGGACTCAGGATGGGAGAAGTACCAGCCACATACACTGGCTGCCGGATACATGGCCAGCGATTCGGTAAGGCTGATTCCTGTGTGTTGTGTGGCCTGCAACAGCTCAAACAATTTTTTCTTTTGCAGGTGATCGGGGCAGGCCGGATAACCGGGTGCGGGTCTTATTCCCCTGAATTTTTCCCTGATCAGTTCATCAATACTCAAGGTTTCATCCCAGGCATAAGCCCACAGATTTTGCCTTACCTGCTGATGCAAGTATTCGGCAAAAGCTTCGGCAAGGCGATCAGCCAGTGATTTTAAAAGCAATGCGTGGTAATCGTTGTGTTGAGATTCAAATTTTTTCACCTGCTCATCGGCATGGATGCCGGTGGTGACGGCAAATGCACCGATGTAATCCCGAACCCCGCCCGATTCCGGAGCCAGAAAGTCGCTGAGGCACCAGTTGGGCAGCCCGGGTGCTTTTTGCTGCTGTTGCCTTAGCTGAGGGACGGTCATCAACAGGTCAGCAGGATTTTCCGGATCAAAAATAAGTATGTCATCGCCCCGGCTGTTGGCAGGAAACAGGCCTGCCACGCCGCAGGCACCAAGCAGTTTTTGCGAAGCGATGCTGTTGAGCATATCCAAAGCCTCCTCATAGAGTTTTCTGGCTTCTCCACCATATTTTGGATTGTCGAGCACATCCGGAAACTTACCCGGCATTTGCCAGGCTGAAAAAAACGGAGCCCAGTCGATGTAATGGAAAAGCACATCAAAATCAGGATTCTCCACTACTGTAATACCGGGAACTGCAGGTACAGGTGGAGCGTAATGAGTAAAATCAGGTTGAAAAGCATTTTTTCTGGCTTCCTGAATGCTGTGAAATCTTTTTGCTGCATGACGTTCAGCATGGCTGTCACGCAAATTCTGATAATCTGACTTTACCTCCTTAAGGAAGTTTTGTCTTTCATCGCCCTTTTCACTCAATAGCCGGGAAGCTACTGCCACACTGCGTGAAGCATCCAATACGTGGATAACTCCGTGGTCATAAGCAGGTTCTATTTTTACTGCAGTATGAATACGTGAGGTTGTAGCACCTCCTATAAGCAGCGGAATGGTAAAGCCTCTACGCTTCATTTCAGCTGCTACATGGACCATTTCGTCCAGCGAAGGGGTAATGAGGCCACTGAGGCCAATAATATCGGCCTTGTGTTCCACGGCTTTGTCCAGAATTTGGGCAGCGGGTACCATCACACCCAAATCGATGATCTCGTAATTGTTACAGGCCAGCACTACACCCACAATATTTTTACCGATATCGTGAACGTCGCCTTTTACCGTAGCCAGCAAAATGCGTCCTTTGGTTTGGCGTTCACCGGCCTGTTTTTCGGCTTCAATATACGGCGTGAGCCAGGCAACGGCCGATTTCATGACGCGGGCACTTTTTACCACCTGAGGCAGGAACATTTTTCCCGACCCAAACAAATCCCCCACTACATTCATACCGTCCATCAGCGGCCCTTCAATCACCTGCAGGGCGTTGACGGCCTGTAGCCGGGCTTCTTCAGTATCGACTTCTATAAATTCCGTAATGCCTTTTACCAGGGCGTATTCTATCCTTTTGTTTACCGGAAGAGTACGCCATTTGAGGTCGATGGTCTGTTTTTTTCCCGTGGAGGCATGTTGCCCGGCATAGTTGATCAACTTTTCCGTAGCTCCCGGGTGGCGGTTGAATATCACATCTTCCACCAGTTTTAACAAAGTAGGGCTGATCTGCTCGTAAATTTCAAGCATGCCCGCGTTCACTATACCCATATCCATGCCAGCCTGTATAGCATGAAACAGAAATGCCGAATGCATGGCTTCCCGAACATGGTTATTTCCTCTGAACGAAAAGGAAAGGTTGCTGACTCCACCACTGACCAGGGCTCCCGGACACAATTTCTTAATGTCCCGAACGGCCTCAATGTAGTCAATGGCATAGGTATTGTGGAGCTCTATGCCGGTGGCAATGGCAAAAATGTTGGGGTCGAATATGATATCCCGTGGCTTGATGCCGGCTTTTTGGGTTAACAGTTTGTAGGCACGGGTACAAATTTCAACTTTTCGATCTTTTGTATCGGCCTGTCCTTTTTCGTCAAAGGCCATTACTACCATACCTGCGCCGTAGCGATGGATCAGTCTTGCCTGCCTCAGAAACTCTTCTTCGCCTTCTTTCAGCGAAATAGAGTTCACTATCCCTTTGCCCTGTATACAGCGCAGACCGGCCTCTATCACTGAAAACCGCGAGGAATCAATCATGATGGGTAGCCTGGCGATATCGGGTTCAGAGGCAATCCAGTGGAGGAAGGTACTCATAGCCTGTTCACTGTCAAGCATGGCCTCATCCATATTGACGTCCATGATTTGTGCTCCACCGTCAACCTGTTGTCGGGCTACACTCAGGGCTTCGGCATATTGGTCTGATTTAATCAGACGGGCAAATTTTGCCGAGCCGGTAACATTGGTTCTTTCGCCAATATTGATGAAGTTGGATTCAGGCCGGATAATGAGCGGTTCCAGTCCTGAAAACATGGGCAAATCCAGTTCGGGAGGCACAAGGCGCGGTTGTACGCCTTCTATGGCCATGCACATGGCTTTGATATGGGAGGGCGTAGTGCCACAGCACCCGCCAATAATGTTTACCAGCCCACTTTGAGCAAACTCTCTGATGTAAGCGGCCATTTCATCAGCATCCTGATCGTAGGCACCAAATTCATTGGGCAGGCCGGCATTGGGATAAGCGCTGACCAGACAATGAGCCATTCCTGACAGGGCTTCAACATGGGGCCGCATTTCTTCTGCGCCCAGTGCACAGTTAAGCCCTACGGCAAAAAGCGGTGCATGGGCTATGGAAATCCAGAATGCTTCCACCGTTTGACCGCTTAGCGTTCGGCCACTGGCATCGGTGATGGTGCCGGATACGATTACCGGTTTATGAATGCCGGTCTGCTCCATGTGGGTCATCAGAGCAAACAGGGCAGCTTTGGCGTTCAGCGTATCAAAAACGGTTTCCACCAGAAACAGGTCGACACCACCCTCATCCAGTCCGCTGATTTGCTCACTGTAGGCTTTCACCAGGGTATCGAAGTCCACGGCCCGGTATGCCGGGTTATTGACATCGGGCGACATGGAAGCTGTTTTGGCCGTAGGCCCTATTGCCCCGGCTACAAATCTGGGTTTGTGCGGAGTTTTAAGGTTCCACTCTCGTGCAGCTTCTACGGCCAGGCGGGCAGCATGAAGGTTGATCTCGTACACAAGGGACTCCAGTCCATAATCGGCCTGCGACAGAGAATTGGCGTTAAATGTATTGGTTTCCACTACATCGGCTCCGGCCTCCAGATAGGCATGATGGATGGCCTTAACAATGTCGGGTTGTGTGAGGCTTAGCAGGTCGTTATTGCCTTTCAGATCTTGGGGATGAGTGGCCAGTCTCCTGCCTCTGAAGTCTTGTTCGGTGAGGTGGTACTGCTGTATCATGGTACCCATGGCACCGTCAATCACCAGAATACGTTGCCGGCAAATTTGCCTGAGTAATTCGGACATAGCGGGTGTTCAATGCGGGTGCAAAGGTAGTGGTTTTTATTTTTTAGATGCTGCCCGGCTGGTTTGCTGTGGAGTGTATCATGTGGGAAACAGGTCAGTTTTCACAGGCATGGTTGATAGTATTTCATATCAGGCCCCGCTTTCTGTCATAAGCACAATTGCACCTCAATATTAATGCCGATGTAGATGGTGCACGATTTATGTCACCGACTGTTTTTTATTGCAAGATTGTTAAATTTTGCTCTTAGGCTATTTGGCGACATATCCCTGCAATAAACACGATGAATATTTCGGCAATATTTGGCTTATTAGGTTAATTGTTCTATATTGTGTTTTTGGAATTTTTATTGGCGGATGTGTGGACATCGATTTAAGTTGCAATATCTCAGATGGTGCTATTTATGACGAACATAACTATCTGGGCATATTCGTCCGACAATCTGAAAATACAATTATGCAATGCAACTATGTACAGGAAAATAATACCGGCGTATATTTTTATGCATCATGCCCGGGTACTGAATTTAAGGGTACCCTGATCGGAAGTTCAGAAACCGGCTTGCATCTGCATGAGTCTGCCAAGATAGGCGTGCAGCCCCACCATGGGAATCTGTGGATTGCAGCACCTTATAACATTTCTGCCTGGCACGAAAGTACAGATCTATTTTTCACTTTGTTGTCTCGTTTTTATGTGGATGGCAACACATTTCCCATTTACCCGGAAAATTTTATTGTGCCCGGTAGTAATCAATGGTTTGTGGATCATCAAGGTCAATTATTTAATGGCAGTGTACAAATATTGCATTAGTTATGAGGGATTTATGCTTAGGAAAGTTGTTGCCTGTGTTGATCGCAGGGCTTTTGTATTGCTCAAAAGAATTGAATGCACAGCCCGGATTTTTTAAATTATATCCATTAGAAGTAGTTGGAACAGGTTTCTTATCTACTCAACAATATGACGATCAACTTTATGTTTATGCT
>JBJHCA010000067.1:0-19018 GCA_050485785.1 Saprospiraceae bacterium
ACTCCACGGCAGCCCTATACACCCAAGATCAAATCTCTTCAGCTCTCTTACCGTGCGTCAACACAGGTTTATCTGACCAATTACAGCGGTGACCGAGATAAACCCGAGTCGTTTTATAACGTGCATACGTTTGGATGTCAGGCTATATTCAGTCAGGGTGTCTCGCTAAGCAATGAATTGCTGCCTGCTTATGAAGACGACGGTTACTTTTACATCGGACTTGAAGATCTGAGACCTCCTGAAACCGTTACCCTGCTGCTCCAGCTCACTACTTCTGAATCCAAAGGCAATACAGCCAGTATTATGCCCGAAATTGAGTGGAGTTATCTGGTGCGGGACCAATGGCGGGCGTTTAAGCAAACTGAAGTACTTGAGGACGAAACCAATGGGTTTACACAAACCGGTATCATAGCTTTAAAGGTTCCCCGGAATATTTCAATGCGCAATCAGGTATTGCCTTCGGGCATGTTTTGGATTAGGGCAGCGGTAAGAGGTAATATCCAGTTGCTTTGTAAATGTATTGATATTAAAACTCAGGTGGTGAGTGCCAGCAGAGCATCCATTCTTTCGGATGACGAGCTTCGAAAACCGCTAAGGCCTTTATCTATTTCGGAGCTGATTGAATACACTCCTCAGATAGCTACCGTAACCCAGCCCTTTGAATCTTTTGGCGGCAAGGCTACCGAAAATGATGAGGAATATTTTGCCCGTGTAAGTGAACGACTCCGGCACAAGAATCGCGCTATAACGCATTGGGATTTTGAGCGACTGATTCTAAACAAGTATCATTCCGTACACCAGGTAAAATGCCTGTCACACCTCAGCAATCCCGATACGTTTTCACCGGAAGACGGAATAACGCTGGTGGTGGTTCCCAAAAGAAGTTCCTACACCGGAATTGAACGGCCAAGATTTAATTTTAAGGCTCTGCAGGAAATGGAGGCGTATATCATGAAACACGTATCTCCTTATGTAAAGGTGAATGTCCGCAACATCGATTACGAGTTCATACGGCTTCAGTGTGATATTGTGTTTCAGGAAGGAGCGCGAAACGGGCAATCTATAGAGCAGTTGAAAACAGACCTCAACCGATTTTTATGCCCATGGATGTTTGGAGATGAAAAGCCACTGAACATTGGCGGATCTATCGATGAGCATATTATCCAGGATTTCATTCTTGGCCTTCCTTATGTCAGGTTTGTTACCCGGTTTTCCATTTTACATATCATCGAACGCGACCCGGAAGAATTGCTTGCAGAAGGGGCATCCGACAGCCAAAACCTATACTTTTTGGTAGATACTGCCCGCCGGATCAAAGGGCCGGACGGCAATATGACCCGCAACACATTCATAAAATCCAGACCTTGGGGTGTTATTGTTCCCGATCAGGATCATATCATTGAAATGGTGGATGAAGAGCTGACCCGGGAACCGGAAGAAGTTCAGCCGCCAATACGGTTTCAGAATAAGTTCGATATTTACAAAGCATCAAGCTTTATAAAAATCAGATGGAAAAGCCGCCAGGAAGATTTTAGGAGGTCATCTCACGGCAGAGAAGGTCGCCAGCGATTGAAAATTAGTATCTAGGCAATTTTTTGTATTTTGCATGTCCATTTTTAAACCCCAAGTCTATGAGCTTATCCGGTACCCAGCGAACGCGTAGCAACCTTTACAGCCTTTTTAGAAACGGAGCAACTGACAAAGCCTATACCGATTTCATACAGTCAACCATCAACATCTTGGATGACGGAATTGATACGGACGATTCCCACGGTCTGAAACTCACCAGTAAAGGCCCCTCCCGTAAGCTGATGAGCTTCCGGGAAAATATGAACAAGCCGGTATCGTGGAATCTTGCTCTTAATCCCGGAAATGCCAAAGGACTCAGCATTCAGGAAGGCACTGATCCCAGGAATGACCAGGTAAGGCTTTTTATTAAGGAAGGTGGCGATATTGGAATAGGAACCGACCACCCCAAATACAGGCTCGATGTTCGCGGTATGGTAGCCATGGAAGGAAGAGTGGGAAATTTTGCCAAAGGCTATGTGGAAGCCGATGGAGAATGGCATCGTGTGATGAGTGGGTTAGACGGATGCCAGGCTTTTGAAGCATTTGCCCATATCAATGATACTATGGATAACCGTTTCGGTCTCACTTTTGCCAAACTTGTGATCAGCCACGGGTTGAGAGGGGCTGTGATCAGAATTGAATCCGGAAGCAGATGGTTTTGGGGAAGGTTTTTCAATAAGATCAGCTTCAGGTGGGTTTTGGATAAGGAAAACTCCTATGAGGATGATTTGAGATACGCCATTGAGATTAAATCAAAAACTCATTACGGGCTTGGCCCCGATGGCAATCCCAAGCAAATCTTCTTCAGGGTGGCTAAACTCTGGGATCGAAACTACGAAGCGGATGAATATATAGCCATTCATGCAGCAGAACAAACAGTTACCACTGCTACCAATGTGGCACGCCAGGCAGTACCTGCGGCCCAAACGCCATCCCGGGTGCAACCGTCTTCACCGGTTCAGGACGACGATGACGATGCTCGCTCAAAACTGAGAATCAAGAAAAAGAACTAGACCATGCCCTCACCGGATAAGGAAACAAACAATATCTCCCTTTCACTGAATGTGGACGAAGTCAACCTACTGCTTAAAGCACTGGGTGACCGGCCGTTCAGGGAAGTGTATGAACTTATCGGCAAAATCAATGACCAGGCCTACGAGCAGATGAGTAAAGAGGATATACCCCCGTCCGAAAACTAACTCAGACCACCCCAAACCAATATGAAACAACCAGCATCCATACCCAAATATCCGACGATCCCGAAAAGTGCCGATTTTAGCTTTCTTAAACAGGAAGGTGTTGACCTTATCGAAAAGCTTGCCGGGGATATTTGGACTGACCTGAACCCACACGATCCGGGTATTACTATTCTGGAACAACTTATCTATGTTATCACTGAACTGGGATACAAGGCGTCGCTGCCTGTAGAGGATCTTTTGTTTGAGCCTGAAGAAGCACCCAACCCCGGAAAAGATGCGCTTTATCCTGCTGCTGACATCCTGCCCACCAGCCCGGTAACCATCAATGACTATCGACAGCTGGTAACCGACAGCATCCCTGAAGTGAGTAATGCCTGGGTGATTCCTGCACATCAGAACAAGCACGGAATGTATGTAGCCGGCTTGTACAAGGTTATCGTTCAGTGTGTACCCGGTGCCAATACTGATGAAGTGGTGGGTAAAGTGCGGGATTTGTGGAATGCCAACCGAAATTTGTGTGAAGACCTTGAGTCTGTAGAGCTGCTCAAGCATGTAAAAATCAGCGTGCAGGCTGATGTCAGCTTAACGGAGCATGCTATTGGTGAAACAGTACTGGCCAATATCTGCTTCAAACTCGATGAGTTATTTAACCCTGCAGTCAGATTTCTTTCGTTTGAGGAAGCTTATGACGAGGGCAAGCCATTGGACCGATTGTTCGACGGGCCTCAATGCAGCCATGGTTTTATCGTCCATGATGACCTTGATCGGTCTGAAACCTCCAGGCTGTCCAATATCCACAGAGCACAGGTAGCCAAAGTGATCTCGGAAGTGGAAGGTGTGGCCAGTGTAGCTAACCTGGCCCTGTATGCCGATGGAGAACGAGTACAGCAGGATGTAATCAAACTAGGGGAAGGCGAATATCCGGAACTCAGTATTCAGGAGCTCATCCCCGAGGTAGAAGAAATTCCATCTACCATTTCCTTTTATATCAATGGCGAGATCCCTTACCAGATAGATGCCGGCGTGGCAAGATATGCCTACGAGCTTACAACGGCACAGCTCAAGGACAAATACTACAAACCGGTAAGTATTCCGCATTTCCATCCTGTTTCGCGCAGAACTTCATCTGAAATTGAGTACTACCACTCGGTTCAATATGATTTTCCTAAACTTTACGGGATCGGCAGTACTGGATTGCCTATGAGTGCATCCAATCAGCGAAAGGCCGAAGCCAGGCAGCTCAAGGCATATTTGCTTTTGTTTGATCAGATCATGGCCAATTACGTCAGGCATCTGACCCAGATCAGAGAGCTTTATGCCATTGAAGAAAATACAGAGTTGTCATACTTCTATCAGGTACCCCAATCCGTGCCAGGGCTTGATGAACTGGTGGGCAATGTGGACCAATACGATGAAGCGTTGTTTGAAATAATGAGGTCTTCCGATCAAAGCCGCGATCGCCGGCAGAAGTTTCTGGATCATATGCTCGGCAGGTTTGGCGAGCAATTTATGGCCGATGCATTGAATATGGTCAACCGCCAGGCCTCCAGCCTTCACCAGCACGAATTTGACGAGCAACTGATCAAAGCCAAAGAAACTTACCTGAAGAACATTGTTGATATCACCATGAAACGCAACCTCGGCTATAATTACTCCCAACCGGAGCATCCCGAAAATGTAGCCAGCATCAAAAAACGCATCGCATTGTTGTTTGGGTTGAATGACTACAGCGACCGCCCGCTTTCTGGAATAAAACAGGAAAAAGCTGTGAGTATAGAGCCTGCCGGCCGCAAAAAATCTGCACCTGATGACAAAAGCTTTACTTTTGAATCTGATGACCCGGCAATTTTTGAAGCCGTACTGGCAAGAGGTGTCCATCGCAGGTTTTATTCAATACAGTCCGAAGACAATACCGGATTTACCGTGTATTTTCAAACGCAAAACCCCGATGAGCCGACCATACCTGTGTATAAGGCTTCTTCGCTCAATCAATGTGAAGATGCCATTGCCCGGCTAATCGAGTACATTAAAAAACTCAATGAAGCCAGTGAAGGCTTCCATCTGGTAGAGCACATTCTGCTTCGTCCGGTGGAAGAAGCGCGCTGGAAGCTGGTGATCTCCCACCAAGGCAAACGCATACTGGAAACCGATTTTGCTTTTGAATCCGAAAGTGATATTCGCACTTTTTTAGGTAAACTGCACCAGCAAACCTGGAAGTCCGCTGAATTTAAACTGGTTAAGCTGGCTGATGGATCGTATTCGGTGAGCGTGTCAACCCATGATAAAAATATATCGCTTACCGCAACGGGTTTTTTGAATGATAAGGAAGGCAAAAAAGGCGCGGACAGCCTTCGTAATTTGCTGCTCAAATCCGGATCTGACAAGGCTTTCTGGTTACAGAATTATACTGTTGAACGCCGCCGCAAAGAAGAAACTCTGTTTTCCGATGATCCATACTCCTGGAAAATCAGTCTTGTGCTTCCTTCATGGTCGGTTCGTTTTCAGAGTGAAAAACTGATGCGCTTGTTTGAGAATATCGTAAAGCTACACCTTCCGGCACATCTGCAGATTAGTTTTTACTGGGTTAATATGGAAGAAATGCTGCGTTTTGAGGAAGTCTTGTTCAACTGGCGAAAACTCAAATCCGGGAATAACTCCGGAGAACTTCAGCAACTGGATAAACTTTCACTCACCATACTGGCTTATCTGAAATTGTTTGACGACCCGGATAACGATGAATACCAGCGACTGCTGACTCAACTGAAAACCAGCCAGATCAGGTCGTGATCGTGCCGTCAAATTTTCGTGATCTATGGCTCATCCGGCTAAGCATATCATTCATACCCTGCGGTTTGAGTTGATCTCTGATGACAAAGCATATGCGCTTCGCTTGCAGGATGAAGTGAGCGATATGATGCAGAAAGAGCTGCCTGCCTTGCTGGAGCAAACGCTGAATGAAGCCGGACTTAGCAACCTTCATATTCTTTTTAAAAAGATCAGCCTCAAGCTGGATCCCATTCCACCGGGTCAGCTTAAAAATGAACTCCGGCGCCAGTTGCCCTCGGTATTGGCCCGGGAACTCAGCCGCATGATTACGCGCTCCAATCTGGACCAGGTTCACCGCAATGAAGTGCGGACGTCGGACGAAAAGGAGTATGCGGCAGAAATACTGGCCAGATACCTGATTACCGGTATTTGGCCCGGGGCCGAACTGTCTCCCGGCCGTTCACCTGACGAGTGGCTGAAACATATGTTGGAGCACGCACCTGAAGGCATTCCGGTATTAATGGAGCAGATCAGAAGCCACCATGCCAGAGCTGCTGCCAGGCTGGCTGCCATCCTGGCACCGGGTCAGCTTACAGCACTGATAGAACGCACCGTGAAACCCGGCCGCTCCGCGATCTATATCAATCTGCACAGGAGCATGGAACTCGCCATCTCAAAGCTTGCATTGAAAGTAGATATCAATTCTGCCGGATGGAAAACTGCAGCGGCCCGGTTTATCATCGAGAGCATGTTGCGACACCTCAACGTGGTAAAACCGGCAGAGTCTCCCATCATCGATATGTTGGCTGCATTTGCCGACCACACACAAGCCCCTCCCGGCCTGTTTAGAGCTACTCCACAGGGGAAGGTGGTCATTCATCCGCGTATTGTGCAGGTGATCGATACAAAAACAACCGCCATGAGCTGGAAACAGGCTACTGAATCCTTGTTTTTTTTGGCGGATACCGAGGATGATCTTACATCCCATTTTGTTGCGGTGCGCAGCCCAAAACCTGCCACCGCGCACCGTAAAGGTATTACAACCCCTGAACCAATCATGGGAAGCCCTGACACCGGCTCCGCAACTCAGGAGGAGCTCTCTGTAGTACCGGCTTTGTCTCCTGAAGAACGGAGTGATATGTTGGCTGAAAGTATCAGGCTGTCACGTGGTATGACGGACTCAAAGCCTGAAGCTGAAAGTCACAGCCTGAGCAGATTGTTGTACGCGTTGTTCCCGGGTTCCATGCTTGCACCTGGCGTTCAGCTTGCAGACTCAGGACTTAAAGTACCTGAGCGGGCTGCTGTAAAGATTACTCCTGAAGCACTAAAACGAATGGTGATTTGGTTGCGCTCGGAAACCGTTAAGCGGTTCAAATCCGCTTTGGAAGACCCGGCTACAGGTCCTTTGGTGGAATGGAGAACTGCCCTGTTGGCCGACAGCATAATGACTGACCTGCCTGTTCCAGTAATGGATGCCGTGCTGGCAGAGCTTTTCCCCACTCAGATCAGGATGATTCGCTACCTGGATACTGCAATAGGAAGTATGGTGAAACCACTCTTGCTGCCTGTTACCGAAAGCAGTTTGCGAAAGGTATTGCTGATCCATTACATACATGGCGTTCCTTCTGGCTCAGCCGGCTCTGCCCGGTATGCGGTGTACAGGGCGGTCGCGGACTTGTTACCGGCCAATATGGTTGTTCCATTTTTACAGGCACTTACCGGATTTGGCGAGGTTCCCGAAACAGCAGCACCGCAGGATTCAGCTCAGTTGGCATTGCCGTTCATTCCCTTACTCAAAAAGTTTGCCGATCAATGGCCATCCACGGTGGGTGCTTTCCCCCCGGATATGTTTGAAAAATGGATTCAAAGAGATGCTGAAGCTGTTGTCATTGAAAAACAGATTCGTGCTAGTCTGCGTGCCGATGCTGATGCCAAAGCCGAACCGGAGTTATCGTCGCCAGTGGTACAAAGACTCCGGGCAGTGATGCGCGAAACTGCCCTCCGCCCCGACATCAAAACTGCCCTGGACAGGATTGATCATCCCAGGGCGGTGAGCCGGGATAAACCGGAAATATCCGCAGAAACTAAGTTTACTGAGGAGCTGAGCATTTTGGCTAAGATTTTCCCGCGGGGAGTTTTCCGAACATTGATCAGAGCGCTGGCTGATGCGAAAGAAAACAGGATTACCAATCCTGAAGTGCTGCAACAAATTTTTGCTGAAGCATTTAGAGAATCACCGTATCAGGAGGTTATCCCGCCTGAAAAGCCCGAACAGAAGGAGGATGCAAAAACTATTCCCCAACCGGATGAGAAAATTCACCAAGCGGAACCCGGCAAAGATTGGGAAGATGCCCCACAAAAAGATAAACAAAAAAAGAAGGAAGATGAATCTCCTCACCTGACGGAAGAACAAAGAGAAAAACCTGTTGCCGATGCAGAACCATCAATGTCTGATGCGGAGGAGGCAATACGACGTTTTGTGATGGAATCGCTGCGAGCTCCCGTGAGTGAGGCGGAATGGGCATTAGACTGGCTCCGTCAAAGCCTCGACCTACCCTTGAAATCACTGGCGGAGCTTACTGATGATCAGGCCAAAGCGCTGTTTACGGTGTATGTGGCTGAAGGAGAAATTCCCGCAGAACTGATATTGGAAGGAGTTGTGACCACCCGAGATGCCATAATTGAATGGCTCGGCAAGGTGGTGTATGGCGGTTATGACTGGTTGTATCCGGTATTGGTAAAAACCATGTCCATTACTGCGGCCATCCGGCGATTGGCGGAGGCGCTGGATTCCGGAGGCATGATGCAGGTTTACAGGATACTCACCAGCAACAACACCTTGAGAATGAAGCACATTGCGCATTTTAATGCATTGCTTCAAGCAAACAGTCCCGGTGTTGATGACAGGGTGATCATGGTGAAAGCACTTATGATAGCGGCATTAAATCCGAAAGCAGACTCCATGCAATATGTGCCTTTTTTACGATCGCATCTGCGCATTGCAGAAATGGAGTTTGACCGGCCGGCCCATGAATGGTTCACATGGTGGGAAGAAGTGAAGATTCCGCCGGAGTGGAATGTGAAAGAATTCAAAGCATCCCTGGAAATATTGCGCAAACAGGTTTCGGAGCGCAAAGTACGGCCTGACTTCAGCAAAGGCGGGAAGCCGGATTCTGAAAGCTCGCGAACCGTACTGCTTGAGGATAAAATTGCCGTGGACAATGCCGGGGTGGTTTTGCTCAATCCGTTTATTCCCCACTTGTTTAAAATGACCGGATTATTGAATGACAGGCGGCAGTTTATCTCGGAGGAGCATGCCTGGGAAGGGATAAAAATGTTACATTTTGCCGTGACCAAACAGAAAAATACACCTGAACACGCTATCTTGCTGAGCAAGGTGATTTGCGGGCTGCCGCCTGACTGGCTACCGCCCGATCAACCGGAGTTGGATGATAAGCATATTGAGTTGATTGATTCCATGCTTCAGGCGGTGATCGATCAATGGAAAGCACTGGGTAAAAGCAGCTTTGAAAACCTGAGAGGCTCGTTCCTTTTCAGGCGCGGATTACTGCATGAGGATGAACTGAAATGGAACCTTACCGTTGAGCAAAAGCCATGGGATTTACTGCTTGATAAGGTGCCGTGGACATTTGGGATGGTGAAGTTTCCCTGGATGAATAAGAGACTGCAAGTAACATGGAGATAAAAACAGACATTTTAACCCCGGATCATGCCAATGCACTTAGCCTTCAGAAGGACTTTCACTGGTTTCAGCAGGTGCTTGAGAGGCGAATGAAGTCATACCTTCAGCAAACTGAGCCAGCTTTCAGCATTAATGACATTCCGCCACCGGATATTTCAGCCGACGAGTCGCCTTATGCAAGGATTGTGGAGCACTACAAAATGGGCGTAATGGAAAGGCTGCTCCTTTTGCTTGCATTGTCTCCGCATGTTTGTCCGCAGTTGTTGGATGTGTTTTACACCAAGAACGAATTGTATGCCCGTGGTTTTTCGGAATTTGGAGGATTGAAGGGTAACTACCATTCCGGCTTTTTGCCTACAGGCGAAACGGCATCATTTCTGCTGGCCGGTACTAACCTGTCATTGCGGTTTCGCCTGTTGGGCATGTTTGATCCCGATCATTATTTCAGTCGAGACAATCTGCTGAAACTGGAAAAAGAGAAGTCCAATGAGCCTTCGCTCAGCGGGCAGCTTGTGCTGGGTTCCGAGTATCTGAGCTACATGACGCAGGGAACGCCATACAAGCCAAGTTTCAGTGCGGAGTTTCCCGCCAAGCGCATTAATACCAACCTGGACTGGGAGGATCTCATTTTGGATAATGCCATTATGGAAGACGTGTTTGAGATCATTCACTGGATTGAGCACCATCAGACGGTATTGTTCAAATGGGAGTTCATCAGAATGATCAAACCCGGGTACAGATCGCTTTTCTACGGCCCGCCGGGAACCGGGAAAACGCTTACTGCTTCACTGCTGGGGAAAACCACCGGACTGGACGTTTATCGGGTTGACCTTTCAAAAATCGTTTCGAAATACATCGGTGAAACCGAGAAGAATATGGCCAATATTTTTGATCAGGCTGAGAATAAACGCTGGATCCTGTTTTTTGATGAGGCAGACGCGCTTTTTGGCAAGCGCACGCAAACATCCGACAGCAAAGACCGGCACGCCAATCAGGAAGTTGCCTATCTGTTGCAACGGGTGGAAGACTTTCCCGGTGTTGTTATTCTGGCCACCAACTTGCGTTCCAATATGGACGAAGCATTTGCCCGGCGATTTCAGAGTATGATTTACTTCCCCATGCCCGGCCCTAAACAACGGTTAAAACTTTGGCAGGCCGCCTTCCGCCAACCGCTTGATCTCGATCCCGATATCAATCTTGAAACGATTGCGGAAAAATATGAGATGGCCGGCGGAGCTATAGTCAACGTGCTCAATTTCTGTGCACTGAATGCAGCCAAACGCGGAGAAACCAAAGTGTATCTCTACGACATCCTTGAAGGAATACGGAAGGAATTCCGTAAGGAAGGTAAAACTGTTTAATGACGCAGACAGTAGCTGTTTCAGGCATCGATATTCAGAAACTTCGCCGGATTTTTTGTGGTGATGTTTTTCCACACCGGCGTTGATCCGTATGCACTCAACAGCTTATCCCATTGGTGTTCAAATTCACTTCCGGTTTCCGAAAGCGGAAAGTCTGAACCATACAGAAACTTTTGCTGGACTGCCGGATTGTCGTTCAGCACCCTGAATACCTTGGAGTGAAGGTTTTTCTGAAAGATCATGTACGAAATGTCGGCATAAACGTGATCATACTTGCTCAGCAGTTGTAAGATCCGGGCGGTCCAGCTGTTTTCTTTTAGCCAGTGATTGATGGCTGACCTTTTGGATGGATCGCCGGCAGCAATATCGATCCGTTTCAGGTATTCAGTCAACTCCGTAGTTCCACCCATGTGGGCAATATTGAGTCTGAGCCCGGGAAAGTGATGCAGCACCGGCAGCCAGTTTTCAGGTCCGTTGAAAATTTTTCGGTACATGCCTGCGGAAGCCGTAAAATGAGTCATCTTACTGAAGGGCTTGAAGTTGACGTTGTCAAGCCCTTTTATTTCTATATCGCGATCGCTGCTTCGGGTAGTGGCCGAGCTGCAGTGTGAAGTGACCGGTATGTTTTTTTCCTCGCAGATCTCGTATATGGGAAGCAGATCAGGATGGCTGGGCAGATAACCCAGAGAAGGGTAAATTTTTATACCATAGTATTCTCCCGACTTTCCAAAGTGTTGAAGAAACTCCCGGTACAGATTGGGATTGGCCGGATCGCAGGGATAGAAAAGTAGAACTTGATCCGGGTATTTGTTCTTCAGCGCAATCTGACTTTGTGTGTATGCAGTAAAGTCTTGCTGAGTATTTCCCTGAATGGCCCTCATGTCCATTTGTAAAACAGAGAAAACTGGATGATGGCCGCTTTTGCTGTATACACCTGCCAGATTGTTGATCATGGACTCACGGCTGTTTTTCAGGCGCTCAGTCATGCGCCTTTTGCCACCTTTAATGATGCCGGGAAGATTGTTGCCTTCTCCTTTCCAGAATGAATACACGCGTCCAACTATTCCGAGATCGTTGTAAATTCTCAGCTGGGCATATCCGGTGGGAATGTCTTTCCAGTTGAATGCATGCGCATGCATGTCAAACACGGCCTTTTTGTCTTTTAATGCCTTGCGCATTGCCGGATGAAGACGGTCAAGCGGGTCAGAAGAAATTTCCTTTTTTGCCTTTTGTAAAAACTCTTTTGCATTCATGGCTTTGGTATTGGGGTGTAAAAAATAAATCAAATACGGCTCTGACAAGTTCCCTCTAAAAATAGATATTGTTCATTGCGTTGAATATTTCACACAAATTTTGTGCCTGAAATGGTAAGCTGAGAATACTATCTCAGAAAAAAACTTAAATGCATCAATTGATTAGGTATTTATTCAAAAAGTATTCAATAGAATGATTTTGTTATGAATATATTACTCCTAAAAATGCTATAAACTCAAAAATGTCTGAAGCCTTTTGCTTAAGCTCTGCAATTGAAAACAAGTGAAGAGGGCATATCTTTAAGCCAAACAGACAGTAAGGTATTTATGATGGGTTGATTTGAAATTGTTAATTCATGGCTCTGCTACCGCTGCATGAAGTGTGTTGATATTGTAGGGAGCATTGGTGTTTTGAGGTTCATGGATATCTTTTTGTGGATACCTGCGGTATAAAAAAAGAGCATCCGCGGTTAAACGAATGCTCTGGTGAGTTATTGATGTTGGTAATACGGGATCTTTGAAGGGCTGTTTATGCCGTTGGATCACCGTATACAAATTGCACAAAATATCCCCGTAAAAACTCTTCGGGATGTATCTGACTCTGGAATATTGGACCTTTGTATCCTCCCCGCAGTAACATGGCTGCACATTCCACCAGCGGGGCTGCAGTAGTGGCCTGAATGGCTCTCAGGGTGTGTTTACCCACCACTACAGGCCTGATCAACAAGCTTTTCTGAATGGCGCGATATACACCGTTTTTATCATTTCCTGAAACAGAAGCATAAACCACCACCAGGTCATCTTCCACATTGGGTATATTCTGTTCCATGATGGTTTGTAGTTGTTCAATTCTGTTTTTCCCGTTGTCGATGCCAACCAGTTGTTCTTTAACCCAGGCATAATGCCCCTGGTAACGCAGCGTTTTGTAGTCCAGCTCATTCACTTTGCCGTTAAAATAATCCGGTAAGTCGGCGGCACCGCCGGAAGTAAGGTCTTCTTCCAATGGGAGGCCGTCTATCAAAATGGTCTCATATCCGCTGAGTGCAGGGATAGAAGTTTTAGCACCGTTACGGATTACAATGGCGTCTTTCAGATATTCTGTGGCAACGCCCACCGGACTCCAGGTAAATCCGTAAAAATGGGGTGCTTCTGCATGTCGCGTCAGTGCACCAACGCGCATCTTGATCTTGTTGATCCTCGTAGGTTCATAAAGCTGGGTAAACTGTTCGTGCAGATAGCATGCAAGCACATTGATGTAGCCGGGTGCAAGACCGGTTTGCAGTATAAAGCCGGTTTTGCCTCCATCGGCAATAGCGGTTACTTCATTGGTTTCCTGCACGTATTCGGTCAGGTTTGCATAGTGCATGCCAAATTCTGATGCCAGCCTGGCCATCCGCGGAGCAAGGTGCCCCGGTGTACAGTCGAGCAGAATATCGCCTTGCTTGAGTGCATCCAGAAACGCTCCTGCAGGTTCGCTCTCAGTTATGGCAAATGCAGTTGCAGCTACCTGCCGGGTGCTGCCTTCGCGTATCCAGTCCAGGGCATCTTCAGCAATTTCACGGGTTCTGTCGCCCATGTGCAGAAACACGGGAAAGGATGCCAGTTCGGCGAGAATGAGGCCTGCGGCACGACCAATGCCACCGGTGCCGGCTATAACAATATGGTTGGTTTTCATACAGGATTGTCTTCAATTTTAACGGCGGCAAAAATACCCTTAAATCAAAGAATAGTGCCCTTTTTAGCGCAATTTTTTAATGCGATCCAGATCGCGTTGCTGATCCCTGTCCTTGATGGTATCACGCTTGTCAAATTTCTTTTTTCCTTCGGCCAGGGCAATTTCCAGCTTGGCATGGCCCCGCTCCGAAATGTACAGCCTCAAAGGCACCAGCGTCATGCCTTTCTCCTGAATTCTACGCTCTATTTTCTTGATCTCCGTCCTGTTAAGAAGAAGCTTCCTGTCTCTAACGGGCTCATGATTGGTGTATCCCCCCATTTCGTAGGGCTGAATGTTCATTCCTTTCACATAAAACTCTCCCTGCTGTAATACGCAGTAGGCCTCGGCAATACTTACCCGCCCCAGCCTTATGGATTTGATTTCCGTACCGGTTAATACCAGCCCGGCTTTAAAGCTGCCCAGTAAGTGATACTCAAACTTTGCCTTTCGATTAACAGCTATATTTTGCTCTTTTGGTTCCACACCTGATCTGTTGAAACCGCAAAGGTAGTAAACCGAAACCACTCGAATATTCAGGTAGTAATTGTGAGTATTATGGATAACTTTTTGTTAAGTGTAAAAGTCTGATCCCTTGACCTCAGTTTTAGCCTTTCAACCATCCTCCTCTTTATCGTCTCTTTTCCTGCTCGGAATAGGGGAACCATGTGGATCTACCGCAGGGAAGCCCAGATGTTTTTCCATTTCATCCAGGATCTCATCGGTGAGCAGGTGTTCATATTTTTCTGCATCGGCATGGATCTGCTCAGGGCTGAGACCAAAATGCCTGACCAGATAAGTTTCCCACAGCCTGTGGGCACTTACCAGCCTCATGGCATGAGCTCTGCCACTTTCACTGAGCTTAACGGATCCATTGCCCGATTCTATCCAGCCTTTGCGCTGCAAACCTGGCCGGTGTTTTCGGTATTCTGCCTTTAGCGTTCCGTGCAATGATTGTTCATTGAATGGTTTGCCGGCCACTTGCTTATACAATGCCTTAAGCACATCCTCAAGCATAATGATGCGGCGATTTCTCATTCTGATCATCCGACGAACGGCCCAGCCTTTTTCGGGTGCAAAAAATACGGCCAACAGATAAATGACGGCTGCCACAATAGCCATGGCCGGACCGGGCACCGTTTCAAGCCACATGGCTATCAGCATGCCGCCTACTGCCGATACAAAGCCAATGGCAGCACTGATCAGTATTACCGGCTTTAATCGGTTGTGCAGCAGCATTGCTGTGGATGGCGGGGTGATCAGCATGGCTACTACTAAAATAACCCCAACCGATCTCAGTGATGCCACCACTACAAAAGAGAGTAAAAGCATGATGTAATAATGCATCAATTTTACAGGAATCCCCATGGTTTTTGCTACTGTGGGCTGAAATGTTGATGCAAAAAGATAACGGTAAAATGCCAGTACACTCAGCAGAGTAAACAGCAGCATGATAATGGACAGTTTCAGGTCATCTTGACTTACACCTAAGACATTGCCAAAAAGAAAATCCTTCAGGTCGAGATGGACGCCCTGTGTTCTGCTGAGGTGCGAAATGCCGATTACCCCCAGTGAGAACATAAACGTGAAAACTATGCCTATAGCCGCATCATTCCTGGTGAAGGCGTTTTGCTGCAGCCAGGCAATGGCCAGAGAGGTAAAAATACCCGCTGCTACCGCTCCTGCAAAGAAGCCAAGAACTGAATAACCCAGCAAAAAGAAGGCAACCACTACTCCCGGCAATATGGCATGGGCAATGGCATCACCGATCAAGGCCATGTTTCGGAGCACCACAAAACAGCCCAGTACACCGCACATGATGCCAACTATAGCTGCAGCTGAAAGTGCCCGCAATGCCCAGGGCTGAACTAAGATTTCCCAGAACGATTCCATAGCTGTGGTGCTGCGGTTTTGTTAAGAATGGTGAGCTGACCGCCATAGGCCATGCTGATGTTGGCCGGGGTAAACACCTGCCCGGTATTGCCAAACCCGATGAGACGCTGATTGATCAGGATCACCTGGTCAAAATAGTCCTCCACCGTGGACAGATCGTGATGAACTACCAGTACCAGTTTGTTTTGAGCTACCAGATCTTTCAGCAGGGCAATAATTCGCTCTTCGGTAGTGGCATCAACTCCCACAAACGGTTCGTCCATCAGGAATATATCGGCCTGCTGGCAAAGTGCCCGGGCCAGAAAAACGCGCTGCTGCTGCCCGCCTGACAGCGAACCTAGTGATTTGTGCTGCAGGTGGCTAATATTCATCATTTCCATGGCTTCCCGGGCAATGTTCCGGTCATCGGCAGCGATGCGGGAAAATACCTTCTTGAAAGGGTAGCGGCCCATCATGACCACATCGTAAACTGTGGCCGGAAAAGTCCAGTCTACTTCGCTTTTTTGAGGTACATAGGCCACCTGCCTGCGCACCTGCTGAAAAGGCTGGTCGTTCACCAGTATCTTTCCTGAAGTGGGTTCTTCGAGTTGCAAAATGCATTTAAACAGGGTGGATTTTCCGGCACCATTGGGCCCCAGTAAACCAATAAGGTGGCCGCCTTTTGCTTCCAGATAAATGTTGGACAACACCGGTTTGGTGCCGTAGGAAAATGATAGCCCGTCTATGGAAATGCTGCTATGCATGGTCTATTTTTCTCCAGGTTAAACAAAAAGCTATCAATAAAAAAGAAATCAGACCAAGCCAGGCACTTAAGGCAGTAGCTGAATCTTCGCCGGAAGACTCAGTATCCAGTATCAAGCCGTTGACAATGGTTTCCATATTGTGGCGGAGCATTCCCAACCAGGTGTCTGCCGGTTTGCCCGGTTCACTCAGCGAATCAGCATACAGCTCGCCACCCACCACAATGTTGTAATCGCGGGCTATCTGCATCATGAGCTGCGGATTAATGGTGCTTTCAATAAACACTGCCCTGATGCCATGCTCTCTGATGGCCTTGCTGAGCTGCATAATATCCGCAATCCGGATGTCTGCATCCGTGGAGGTTCCCATGGCCGCAAAAACGGTAAAGCCGTAGCGCTGCCCAAAGTAGCGGAATGCATCGTGTGAGGTGATCAGCTTGCGCTGCCCCGGTGGAACAAGTGCTGCCATAGCCTCACATTCGGCATGCAAAGCGGCCAGTTGAGCCTTGTAAATTTCATAGTTGTCTTTCAAGGTTTCTGCCTCCCCGGGAATAGCCTCTGCCAGTGCGCGGTAAATATTGGCCAGGTATTCCATACCGGCCACCGGATCGAGCCATGCATGCGGGTCCGGTGCTCCGGGATAGTCAGCACTTTCAAGCGGCTCTATACCTTCGGTCAGCAAGATAATGGGCGTGCCCGGATTGACATGGCTGATCATCTTCTCGATCCAAAGCTCAAATGTGAGACCGTTCAGCATGATAAGATCTGCACGGTTAATCAATGTTATGTCGGCCGGTATGGGCTCATAACTGTGGGGATCGGCCCCGGTGGGTACCAGTTGAATTACCTCAACATGCCCGCCCCCGATATTGCGTATCATATCGGCAAAAATGGAAGCCGAAGTCACCACCCTCAATTGCGCATGGCCCGCAAGTGAAGTGAACAACACGATTGCATGCAATAACAACCATCTCATAAAGGCTCACTTTTTTTGACCATGATATACTGATGCACTTTGGCTGTGAGAAGCAGTTCCGTGCCATTATCGAGTCGCACTTTGATGGAGCTGTCAAAAGGCATCTGATCCACTACTTTTAAACGTGTGCCCAGTGACAGATTGAGCTTGTTAAGATGCTGCAGAAAAATGCTGGAGTCCTCGGTGACACCCACTATGGTGCAGCTCGCATTGGCAGGTATTTGCGACAGGGGATACTGTTTTCTCACCGGTATGGTGCCATTTTTCTGCGGTATGGGGTCTCCATGTGGATCCACCGTGGGGAAGCCCAAAAACTTGTCAAGGCGGTCTACCAGTTTTGGGCTGTTGATATGCTCAAGCTGCTCGGCTACCTCATGCACTTCATCCCAGCTGAATTCGAGTTTATCCACTAAAAAAGTTTCCCAAAGCCGGTGTTTGCGTATTAGTTGAACGGCATAGCCGTATCCCGCTTCAGTAAGTTGCACGCCTTTATAGCGCTGATATTTCAACAGATTCTTGTCAGAAAGCTTTTTAAGCATATCGGTTACCGAAGCAGGTGCAGTTTTCATTTCGGCAGCAATCGCATTGGTATTCACCGGCCCGGCAATGTCTACCGACAACTTGTACACGGCTTTCAGGTAGTTTTCTTCTGCTGTACTTAGCATTTTTTAATGGGTTTAGATGCAAAGATAAAATAAGTTTAGACAAGGCTAAAATGTTTTTTTAGGATCACTCTTTGTTGATGTAAAGTTTTTCCATGGCTGTGCCGTCGGTTGGCACTCGTAATCACCGATCCCGGAATGATTCAATGCTTAAAGAAGCCGCGTATTTTGCCTTATTGGCACAAAGTAAAATAAGATTTCCGTTATTTTACTTTAGGAAATTAAAGTAAAATAAAACTATCTTTGTGATACCTGGTACATAAAAAAAGCTCATGATCACATTGGAAAAATTTCAGTCAGGCGGTTTTAAGAAGCATCATACCGGTTATACCTGGTTCCACCCTTCACTGATTAACTCACCATGGAAGTGGGAGAGCCAATCATTGAACCAATTGCTCGAAAAGTCGGCCTTTAAGCTTGGAGAACTCAATTCTTTTGCACGATTGGTTCCTAATATTGATCTGTTTATTCAGCTTCATGTTACCAAAGAAGCAGTAGTTTCAAGTCGCATTGAAGGCACACAAACAAATATGGATGAGGCTTTACTGGATGAGGAAGAGATCACACCGGAACGCAAAAACGATTGGAAAGAAGTCAACAATTATATTAAGGCCCTGAATCATGCCATCAAAGATCTTCAGCATCTTCCCATATCGTCAAGGTTGATCAAACAAACACACAAGACACTCTTAAACAGTGTACGTGGCGAACACAAGTTACCGGGATCCTTTCGAAAAAGCCAAAATTGGATTGGTGGAAACTCGCTTTCTGACGCTGTTTTCATCCCACCTGTTCATGAGCTTGTAGATGAACTGATGGGTGATCTGGAAAAGTTTATCCACAATGACGAACTGAATTTACCCGCGTTAATTAAGATAGGAATTGCCCATTATCAGTTTGAAACCATACACCCTTTTCTCGATGGTAACGGACGAATCGGGCGACTACTCATCACCCTGTTTTTAGTTGATCAAAAAATACTGGACAAGCCTTTACTCTACTTGTCAGTTTACTTTGAAAAGAATAAAGGGCTTTATTACGACAACCTGACCTTTGTACGCACCCAAAGTAATATGTTACAATGGCTTAGATACTTCCTGGTCGGAGTGGCCGAAACTGCTGAATCGGCTACACAAACGCTCAGTGCAATTTTACAACTCAAAGCAGACCTGGAAAGCTCAATGA
>JBJHCA010000068.1:0-18913 GCA_050485785.1 Saprospiraceae bacterium
TGGTTACCGTTATCGATCAGTTTGCTCTGATTTGCGAAGATGAAATCATCATGGATGCGCTAAGCGGCAGTTGCGAAGCCCATGTCAAACTCAATAATCCCGCCGTGAGTGGTGGTAACCCACCCTTTACTATTGTCAACAACATTACCGGAAACACCACTGTACCTTCAGGTTTCTTCCCTGTGGGTACTACCCCAGTGATCTTTACCGGTACTGATGCTTTGGGGGAGGTGGCCGTCTGTACCTTGCTGGTGACCATTCTGGATGCCGAACCACCGGTTATCTCCTGTCCTCAGGATGTATCCATCGATGTATTGCAGGGGACACTGTTTACCGATGTGGAGTTGGACGATGCCATTGCCACGGACCTCTGCGACCCAGATGTTGTCATTTCCAACAGCTTTAATGCCGGGGGTGCCAATGCTTCAGGGCTCTATCCTCCGGGGATTACCCCTATTGTATTCATGGCCTCCGATGTCTCCGGAAACACTGCAACATGCACCACAACGGTCAACATCGTGGAAATCCCGCCACTGGCTATTGAGTGTCCGGACGATATCACCCTGGACTGTGCTACAGACCTGACTGACCTCAACCTGACCGGTGCTCCGGTGATCAGCGGATTTGGGGCTGACAGTGCCGGCTTTGTGTTTACCGATGACCTTTTCACTCCTGTGGCTGCCTGCCCGCAGCAGTTTGAGGTAAGCAGAACCTTTACCGCTTCCGAACCCGGTGGTCAGATTGCCGGATGTGTCCAGATCATCACCACCGAAGATACACAAGCTCCTGTGGTTGCTTCCATGCCCGGAACAGTTTCCATGGCCGGTGCTCCCTCATACACCTTTACCGGTTTTGAGATCATCAACATGGCGGCCAGTAGTGATAACTGCGGCGATATTCAAGTCGTTTCCGTGAGCCCCGAATCCATTGAACAGGTGGAAGGCTGCACCACCATCACATTAACCGCAGTGGTGAGTGACGGCTGCGGCAATACTGTGGAGATCAACAACGAAGTACTTGTGAGTGCCGGAACCGGCGATGTGGACGACGCTACCATAGGCCTGAACATCATTGGAAACACCCTGCAGGCAGAACCCTGTATCGGCTTATTTGAACTGGAGGTCAGTGGTCAGCCTACCACGCAAAATGACCGGCAACAGGTTATCTATCAAGAGGTTTGCGGCAACTTTGAAATCATCACCAAAATCGATGACCTTGAAGGACCGGGTTGGGCAGGACTGTTTGTGCGCGATAACCTCAGCCCGGGAAGCCCGAAAATGATCAGCAAAATACAGATGAGCACTACTTTCCGCAGAGAGCGAAGGGATGTGCAAGGAGGGTCACAGGCCAGCCTGATGCTCACCATTCCCGAATCCCATACATGGCTTAGAATGACCCGCAACGGCGACAACTTCCAGCACTTCACTTCAGCAGACGGAGTTAACTGGGTGCTCAGAAACAGCGGTTTCCAGATTCAGGCACCATGCATCCTTACCGGCGTGTTTGTGGAAAACCTGATACCACAATCCAAAACCCCGACATTCAGCCTGACCCCAATCCTCACCAGGGCATTGTTCATACAAACATCCATAACACAGTAAAACCCAAAAATCCATTCTGTTTATCCGGGCCGGAGTTGTGTAAATGACTCCGGCTTTTTTTACTTCCCATGCGGGTCACATTTAAAAGCTTACCAACCGCTACCTTGAGGCAACCCGGCAACAACAAAGAGGTATCAATAAAAAACCTCCCCAAAATGGCCACAACATCAAACCCAAAGTATGCAAAGCAGGAAACCCGTAAACATTTAGCGGGAATGCAGCGTAAAGAAGGTTTGGATATTCGCTTAACTTTGTGCGCTTATCTACCACTACCTTGCTCATGGCTATTGACATTGAACAAATTCCCTATCAGCGCATTGATTTTACCCGCTATGATGCCTGTATTGCAGAGTCCGTACAACCCATGATGAATGCGGCCTCATGGTATCTTGACCTGGTAACGGATAGCAATTGGGAAGTGCTGGTATATCGCGATTACGAGGCGGTGATGCCAATTCCGTTAGGCCGGTCCAGAAAATCCTGGTTCAGGCAAACCGTGATACAACCGCCATTCTGCCAGCAGCTGGGCATGTTTACCAATCATCCTTCAGCAGAATTGACGGCCGCTTTTATGCAAAGATTGCTGCGCTTGAAGCCCATGAGTTACCAGTGGAATCACAGCAATCTTGCATTTTTGGAAAATAGCAACCCGGCTGTAAAAACGCGGATGAACTTAGTATTGCCGTTGGATACCGAATACGAGGACATCGTAAAAGCATACTCCGCACATCATCTGCGGCATATCCGAAAAGCATCGCGCAATGGGCTGAGTTACCGGCTGACCGGCAATTCAGAGGGCATTGAACAACTGATCCGCCTCAAAGCTTCCGCAGCCGGATATAAACTGGGCCGGAAACTGACAAGCTTGCTAAGGAAAGTAATGACACACAGCATTGAAAACGACATGGGATTTGTGACGCTGGTGAGCAGGGGTAGTGAAACGCAGGCAGCAGCCTTTTTTCTGAAGAGTTTTAATCGCATCATTTATCAAATGGCATGCCGTAGCGAGGATGCAGGCCGGGCAGGAGCAGCGCATTATCTGATACACAATGTAATCCATGGTTTTGCCGGCACGGGAGGCGTGCTTGATTTTGAAGGCTCGGAAATACCAGGTGTGGCCAGGTTTTTCCACGGATTTGGAGCCATTCCACAGCCCTATCCGGCAATTGTCCCCTAAGCTGCAAATCATGGCTTATTCAATACAACGTATCCGACTGAATGAACTGCAGGATTATGCTGCCTCACATTCCGCATCCCCGGATCCGGTGAAACCCATATCCCGGCTCAGGGTTCAATCGTATTTAGCCAATCCCAATGCCCGCCCCGATGACATAGTGCTTTACACCATTTTCATTGACGGACGCATTGCAGCATTCCGAACACTATAGGCTGATAAGCTGGCCAAATTGCACCGGTTTAGCTGGTTAAGCGATAACTGGGTTGACCCTGCAAGGAAAAAGGTACTACCTGCGCAGCGATTTGACGCGTATTGTAAAATTCAGGTTTCCGGCCCTTGCCTTCTGCAGCCCGGTTACCCAATTCATAGATTTTGCCGTCAATCTTGTGCACGATCAGCGGAAAGCCGGATTAGCCAATAATGAACTTGAAGGTTGGATCCCTTTGCAGGAGCAGGATGTTAATGATGATACATGGCTTTTTGTGGGCCTGCACCGCAAAGAAGCACTGTTCCGCAGCAGGCCTGAAGAATTTCAGTGGGTGTTGAACCACACCTGGGTCAGCCATAGCCCCGAGTATGCCGAAGAACAAAAAAAATACCCCTTCAGTCTGTATATTCCCGATTTCAGGCGATACTCAGCGGTGTACCGCATCAGTCGGAATGAGATAAAAGCTATGGTAATCCTTTAACTGCGAAGAGGCCGGATGGATGTTCCCTACTGTTTTGCCGATGAGGGCTATGAATCAGAAGTGGCAAAACTGATTGACCACAAGGCCACAGCCTGGAAAGCATCGGTATTAAGCGTTTACCACCCTCTTTTACTCACTGCTTTAGACCGGATGAGACCAAAAAGTATCTATACAAAACCTGCAGTACACGGGATTTTACTGCACAAAAACCTGTTGGCCCTGGCAGCTGCCGGCTCAGCGCCGAAAATCCAGTTTGGCGAAGGAGATGCCGTGTTTGTATGAAGTTCTAGGCTTTTCTGACCAACACTTTTCTGACGGCTTCCACGATATTGGAACTGTCGAGGCCGTATTTTACGAGCAAATCATCCGGCGTTCCGCTCTCTCCAAAGCTGTCGTTCACGGCTACCATTTCAATAGCTGTCGGCATTTTGCGGCTCAACAGTGATGCGACTGATTCCCCCAGTCCTCCCGCTATTTGGTGCTCCTCGGCAGTAACCACAGCACGTGTTTTGGCAGCGGTTGTTAAAATGGCTTCCTCATCCAGGGGCTTTATGGTGTGAATATTGATGAGCCCGGCACTGATGCCGACCGTTTTCAAAATCTCCACTGCCTCCACGGCCTTCCATACCAGATGGCCGGTGGCAACAATCACTACATCACTGCCGTCAATCAGATGCAAAGCCTTACCGATCTCAAAAGGCATTCCCTCCGTGAACACAGGCCATGAAGGACGACCAAACCTCAGGTATACCGGACCTTCATGGTCAGCAATGGCGATAGTGGCTAGCCTTGTTTGCTCATAATCGCAGGGATTGATCACAGTAAATCCGGGCAACATTTTCATCATCCCCATATCCTCAAGTATTTGGTGGGTAGCACCGTCTTCACCCAGGGTAACCCCGGCATGGGAAGCACAAACCTTAACGTTCTTGTGGGAGTAAGCAATGGACTGCCTGATCTGATCATAAACCCGGCCGGTAGAGAAATTGGCAAAAGTGCCTGTGTAAGGAATCTTACCGCCGGTGGCCAGCCCCGCAGCAATGCCCATCATATTGGCCTCGGCTACGCCCACCTGGAAAAAACGTTCGGGCCATGTATCGATGAATTTGTTCATTTTGAGCGATCCGGCCAGATCGGCACACAAAGCCACTACCCGGTCATTGGTTTGAGCAACCTGATACAACCCATCGCCAAAGCCGTCGCGGGTGGCTTTTTTACCGTTAACTGTTATTGTTCTGTTCTGCATTTCAGGAAGCTTTGTATGGGTAAGGATAATCGCCCAGTGTTTCTTCGAGCTGACTCAGGGCTATTTCGGTTTCTTCTTTGTTGGGGGCCACACCGTGCCATTTGTGACTACCTTCCATAAAATCCACGCCATAACCCATTTCTGTTTTCATCAAAATCACTACAGGTTTGCCTTTCCCGCATTGTTGTCTGGCTTCATCCACGGTATTGATCACTTCTTCCATGTGATTGCCGTTCATTTGGAGGGTATGCCAGCCAAAGGCACGCCATTTGGCAGGAAGGTCACCCAGGCTGATCACTTCGTCATTGGGGCCGTCAATTTGCTGTCCGTTCCAGTCAACAATGGCAATCAGGTTGTCCACCTGATGATGGGCGGCAAACATGACCGCTTCCCAAATCTGCCCTTCCTGCAGCTCGCCGTCTCCGGTGAGGACGTAGGTAAAGTGTTCATCACCATTGAGTTTTTTAGACAAGGCCATGCCGATGGCTGCAGAAAGCCCCTGCCCCAGTGATCCGGATGCAATGCGCACACCGGGTAAGCCTTCATGGGTAGCCGGGTGTCCCTGAAGGCGACTGTTGATTTTTCTGAAGGTAGCCAGCTCGGCAATGTCAAAATAACCGCTTCGGGCCAGCACACTGTACCACACCGGAGAAATGTGACCATTGGACAGAAAAAACACGTCTTCCTGCTCGCCTTTCATGTTGAATGAAGTATCGTGTTTCAGTATGTGGAAATACAGTGCCACGAACAACTCAGTACAGCCCAGCGAGCCGCCGGGATGGCCTGAAGATGCAAAATGCGTTTGCCTGATGATATCCCTTCTTACCTGGGATGCCATTTTTTTTAGATATGAAATATCTGGTTTGGACATGCAATGAAAATTTGTGATTCAATAATCGCCGCTTAACCGGTTATGGGTTCAGGTTATCAGAACGGAAGCAGGTCGGTGCCAGGGTAGTATGAAGTGGTGTCCAGTGCTTCTTCAATTCTGAGTAACTGGTTGTACTTGGCAATGCGGTCGGTGCGTGAGGCCGAACCCGTTTTGATCTGCCCTGCATTCACCGCCACGGCCAGGTCAGCGATAAACGTATCCTCCGTTTCGCCGGATCGGTGGCTGATGACCGTGGTGTACCCTGCTCTGTGCGCCATGGTAATGGTATCCAGGGTTTCGGTGAGCGTGCCAATTTGATTGACCTTGATCAGAATACTGTTGCCGGCACCTTCTGTGATGCCTTTTACCAGTCTGCCGGAATTGGTCACAAAAAGATCATCCCCCACAAGCTGAACTTTATGCCCCATTTCGGCGGTCAGTTTGATCCAGCCCTCCCAGTCATCCTCATACAGGCCGTCTTCGATGGAGAATACCGGGTATTGATCAGCCAGGGAAGCGTAGAATGCGACCAAATCATCGGCGGATTTTTTTCCTTCTCCTGATTTTTTCAGGTTGTAAATACCGGCCTTAGTGTCGTAAAACTCACTGGCGGCAGCATCCAGTGCCAGCCAGATGTCTTCGCCGGGGGTGTATCCGGCTTTCTGTATGGCTTCCATAATGAGGTCCAGGGCTTCGGTATGGGATTTGACTTGAGGGGCAAAGCCACCTTCGTCGCCTACGTTGGTAGACAGGCCGCGTTTTTTGAGTACTGACCTGAGGTGGTGGAAAACTTCGGTACCCATTTGCAGGCCTTCCGCAAAGCTAGAGGCGCTCAGCGGCATCACCATAAATTCCTGGATATCGAGATTGTTATCGGCATGTGCGCCGCCATTGATGATATTCATCATGGGGACGGGCATGATATGGGCGTTAACGCCGCCGATGTAGCGGTATAAGGGCATGCCGGCAAACTGGGCTGCAGCCCGGGCTACGGCCAGAGATACGCCCAGTATGGCATTGGCGCCCAGTCTGGATTTGTTTTCGGTACCGTCAAGCTGGCAGAGCAGGTTATCGATGTAGGCCTGTTCCTCAACCGGAGCGCCAAACAATGCTTCCTGAATTTCACCTTCCACATGCATGCAGGCATCGTGAACGCCTTTGCCCAGGTAGTAATCGCTATCGTTATCGCGCAATTCCACGGCTTCGTAAATACCGGTTGAAGCACCGGAAGGCACTGAAGCGCGTCCTACAATTCCGCTTTCCGTTTCCACTTCCACTTCAATGGTGGGGTTACCGCGACTGTCCAGTATTTGCCGTGCGCGGATATCCGTAATGTCACTCATAGTGCCTTTAGTTTTTAGTTGGGTAAAAAGAGGTGTTTGTGTTCGCTGATCATGGCAATGAAATCGTCGAACAAATATCTGGAATCATGAGGGCCGGGTGAAGCTTCGGGGTGATATTGCACCGAGAAAGCCGGCTTGCCCTTCAGACGTATTCCTTCAATGGTATCGTCATTCAGGTTGATATGTGTTATTTCCACCTTGTCGGCGTTTTGCCTGATGGCTTCAGGGTCGACACAGAATCCATGGTTTTGGCTGGTGATCTCGCTCTTGCCCCGGATGATATTCTGCACGGGGTGATTGATGCCCCGGTGACCGTGCTTCATTTTGTATGTGGGCAGGCCAATAGCCCTGGCCAGCAACTGATGACCCAGGCAAATGCCAAAAACGGGTATGCCTGATTCCAGCATCTGCTGAATGGGTTGAATGGCGTAATCCATGGCAGCCGGATCGCCGGGGCCGTTGCTCAACATGATACCATCGGGATTGAATGCCATGATCTCATCAAATCCGGCGGTAGCCGGAAAAACTTTGAGATAACAGCCGCGACGCACCAGGCTGTGCATAATGTTTTGCTTGACCCCGTAATCCATGAGGGCTATGCGATACTGCGCGGCGGCATCGCCCCGCAGGTAAGCCGAGGGTGTAGTTACCCGGCTGGCCAGCTCCAGTGATGCCATGGATGGCACGGCAGCCAACTGCTGACTGAGCAGATCGAGGTCGTCGGTGGCTGTGCTGATAATGGCATTCATGGCGCCTTTATTGCGAATATGCAGCACCAGGGCGCGGGTATCCACGGAATGGACTACTACCAGCTTATGTTGCTCGCACCATGACTGAATATCGCGGGAAGCTTTGCTTCGGCTGAAAGGGATGGTGAAATTGCGGCAAACCAGGCCTGAAATCTGAGCATGAGCCGATTCCATTTCAATATCGTGTGTACCGTAATTGCCAATGTGGGCATTGGTCATCACCATGATCTGACCAAAATAGGAGGGGTCGGTAAAAATTTCCTGATAGCCGGTCATACCTGTGTTGAAGCAAATTTCGCCGGTTACCGTGCCGCTCACTCCACCTGCCCTGCCTCTGAATACCGTGCCGTCTTCGAGAAGCAGAACAGCGTTTTGGTGGTCATTCATTTCCTATATACTTTCGTGCAATAATGGTGCGGCAAAAGTAAGAAAGTTTGGCGATTTGGACGGGTAAACTGCGGAAAGCGCAGTAATAATTATTGCCAGTAAAAACGAGGGTTACACCCGGTTTGGCCGAAGGCCGGTGGCAAGGTTAAACAACAAGCGAATTCCTATACCGTTGCTGAATCAGCAACCCACAAAAAGATATCCAAAATAAAAAAAACACTTCACTCATACTACTCTACCCTATCCGGGCAACAAAGCCAGAGCAGCCTCCAAAAGTTCCTGAACTTCTGAGTTTTCCGAAGCATCGGCGAAGTTTTGTAGCGTAGACCGAAGGCTATACAGGGCATCATCGCTCAGCAGCGGCGCCATGCCCGAAATGACCTGCAAACCGTGCTGGCGGACCACTTCCACTGCCACGTTGATCATGTGTTCTTCTTCGAGGGAAATGAGGACCCGCGACACGAGCTCGATATAGGTGAGCATTTCCGCTTCAACATTGGCTATGTTGTACTCGGGACTAACGGAAAGCTCAAGATACAAAGCCGGATGATCCCCCAGCTCGTCAACCCGCAAGTGGTATTGCTTGTGGAGTTCGAGATTGAAGAACATGACCTGCAAAAACTCAGGTAAAAAACCCAGAATCTGCCCCTCACTGTCGAAGTAGATCACCGAAATGTCATCAATGGTACTTAGCAGGCTGTGAACCTGTTCCAGTCCGGCACGGAAATCGCCTTCAAACTTCCACCGTGCAGGCATATCCACATCGAACAAGTCAGCAAACACGTCGCCCGAGAATTCACTTTGGTACCTGGGCAGGGCATATTTGTCCTCCTCAGCAATATAAAACAGCAAATCCATGGCTGTTTGCCAGTCTTCAGCAGTCCAGTCAGCATCCCGTGAAGGCATACCGGCCTCCATGTAATCAGTTGCGCCAAGGCTGTAATCAAGGTGCTGCACAAACTGGGCACGGAGGGTAATACCTGTGGAGCAAATCAAAAAGACGGCAGCCAAAAACTTGGTGAAAGAGGAAGAAGTTTTCATTATTCGAGCGTTTTAAACAAATCCCATATTTGTTCATGGGGCAAATCGCAGGTTATTTGAATCGTTTCCTTTTTGACGGGATGTTCAAACTCAAGCGCTCTGGCGTGCAAGTAAATCCTGCCGTCGGCTTCCTTCATGGCACGACCGCCGTATTTTACATCGGCCAAAATGGGAAATCCGGCCTTGCTGAGCTGGGCCCTGATCTGATGCGACCTTCCGGTTTCGGGATGAACCTCAAGCATGTAGAATGAGCTGACACGGCCGGCGATGCGGTAGGTGAGCCGAGCGGGTTTAGCGCCCTCCGACCGCCTGGAAGGTTGATCAAAAGCTTTGGTCAGGTTTTTTTCCGCGTCTTTGAGCAGGTAATGCTCCAGCTCACCGCTATCCAGGGGAGGCCTTTTTTCCACCAGAGCCCAGTACGTTTTTTTCACTGCCCGGCTGCGAAACATTTCCGACATGCGCGACAGCGCTTTTCCGGTACGGGCCATGAGCACCACGCCGCTCACGGGGCGGTCGATGCGATGAATGAGGCCGCAAAAAACATTACCGGGTTTATTGTAACGCCTGCGGATGTATTCCCTGACCCATTCCACCAGGGGCAGGTCGCCGGTTTCATCGCCCTGCACCAGCCAGCCCGCGGGCTTATCGGCGGCTATCAGGTGATTGTCTTCGTACAGGATGCGGATATTTTCTTTCTTTTTCACGAAACGGATTGAAGGCTTGCTCAATATAAGCAGCAAAGGTAATGATTAAACCTTGCATGCTGCCGGCAATTAAAGAGGGTTAGTTTATATGCTTGTTATCTTTGTCGCCGGAGATTCAACCCCGGAGACGATTGCGGGGTTATGCATGCAACACTACAGTATGACAGCCAACAGAGAACAATTAAGCATGGGCCTATCCCCCTGCCCCAACGACACCTTTATGCTGGATGCCCTGATCCACGGCAAACTCAAAGACAGCACCCCGCCTTTCCACATCATTATGGACGATGTGGAAGCCCTGAACCAAATGGCGCTCCAGGGCATACCCGACATCACCAAAATGAGCTATGCCACCCTGTTCAGGTGCCTTGATCACTATGCATTGCTGAGGTCGGGAAGCGCACTGGGCTACGGATGCGGGCCCCTGCTGATAGCCACCCGGGAATACCGGGCTGAGGACATTGATCATCTGCGCATAGCCATACCGGGGCATCACACCACAGCCCGCCTGCTATTGGGCATAGCCTGTCCGCGGGCCGTAAACCTGGTTCCCATGCTATTTTCGGACATAGAACAGGCCGTGCTGAGCGGCAGCGCCGATGCCGGCCTCATTATCCACGAAAACCGGTTTACCTATGAGGCCAAAGGGCTGAAAAAGATCATTGATCTGGGCGAATACTGGGAGCGAACCACCAACATGCCCATTCCGCTGGGATGCATAGCCATGCATCGCAGGCACGGCGCTTACATGCACCATCGCGTGGAGCAACTGATTGCCATGAGCGTGGAGCATGCATTCCGGCACCCTGATGACTCCCGGCCGTACGTACAGGCCCATGCCAGTGAAATGGATCCCCATGTACAGCAGCAGCACATCAGCACTTACGTCAATCACTTTTCAGCAGATCTCGGCGATGAGGGAATCCAAGCTGTTAACACTTTTTACCTCAAAGCTGTGGAAACCGGGCTGATTAAAAGCAGTGATCGCGATCTTTTTTTATAGCTTTTTATGGGCGGGTGGGAGTGAGAAAGCGGAATAAGCATATAAGAAACACTCCATGATCTTTAAGGAACAGTAAGCGCTGAGCATATTTTGCTGGTTTACTTGTTGTTAAAATAAATAAGGAACATTGGAAAGCTTGTAAAGAAAATTATAGCATGTATGAACCGTCACGCGGGGTGTGACTTCCTTCAAAACTTCCGGATTCCCCTAATGCCATGTTTTGAAAATAATATTAGCTTTGGGGCAATGCTCCAAAACTTAAAACCAGACATAGCAACAAGAGTATGGCATGGTATGTCTGGAAAAAGTGGTGTGGTGTTGGATGTATAAGCGAGTTGGCTGCAAGCCTAAAAGACAACGACATAGTAAAAAACAATATGACAGAATCGAAAGAATATTTTTGCTGCAATATGAAAACAGAAGAAAGCCAACGCTCAATCGGGCACATTTGCTTTCCCCATCACACGTGCCAAAGCTTCGCAAGCAAAAGAACCCGATTTTTTGCCAACGCTGACGTAATAATAAGTAATTTAGAAGCCTAGAAAATTATGGCAAAATTTATACAAAATCTTATAGATGAAATAATAGACCAATATGTTTATGCGGACGAAACAAATCGACCGTGGATAATTGGTTTTAGCGGTGGGAAAGACTCAACCGTAATGTTACAGCTCGTTTGGAAAGCAATTTCACAAATCAAAGAGTTGACAGGAATTGTAAAACGTGATATTTATGTTGTTTGTAATGACACAATGGTTGAAAATCCAGTTATTACAGAATATGTGTATCGTGTGCTTGACAAAATTGAACAAGCAGCAGTTGAACAGGACATCCCAATAAGAGTAATTAAAACAATTCCTAGGCTTGAAGATTCCTTTTGGGTTAACTTAATTGGACGTGGCTATCCAGCCCCGAACAACGCTTTTAGATGGTGCACAGAACGTCTGAAAATTAAACCTACTTCTAGGTTTTTAATTGAACAATTAGACGAATTTGGAGAAGCGATTATTCTAATAGGTACAAGAACTGCGGAAAGTGATCAACGTGCTAAATCAATGAAAAAACACGCTATCAAAGGAAAGCGTTTGACAAAGCACCCTACTCAACCAAACACTTATATGTATGCTCCGATTCGTAGCTTGAGTTTGGAAGAAGTTTGGTACGTAATCAACACAATGGAATCGCCCTGGGGTTCTGACAATGCAGAACTTTTTCAGATTTATTCAGACGCAAGTGCAGACGATTATGAATGTCCGACTGTTGTTACAAATAAAGAACACAAATCTTGCGGTCAAAGTCGTTTTGGATGTTGGGTTTGTACAGTTGTTAAAGAAGATAAATCAATGTCCGCTTTGATTGATAACGGATTAACTTGGTTAACTCCGTTATTAAAATTCAGAAATCAACTTGCGACAGAAAGAAATATTATCGAACACCGAATGCCAGAACGTAGAAATGGAACAGCTGCCATAAACGGAATGGGGCCATATTATCCTTGGTATAGAGCAAAGGTGTTGGAAAGACTTTTTGAAACTCAAAAAGAAATTCAAAAAGAGAAACCGCACGTAGAAATGATTACAAACCAAGAATTAGTTGCCATTCAAACAATATGGTACAGAGATTTTATTTTTAACCAAAAAGTTTCAGACCTTTATCGCAAAGCTTACAAAATCAATTTGGATATGAAAGACCAAAATGAAAAACACGAAAAGGAATTAGAGTTGTTAAAAAAATCGTGTGAGGACAATCACACCGATTTTGACTTAATTCAAGAATTACTAACGCTTCAAAAAAACAAATCGCTTTTAAACAGAAAAAGAGGTTTGAAAGAGGATATTGAAAACCGTATTGAAGAGTACCTAAAGAAAGAAAAATAATATGTACATAAAGGAAATAGAGTTAAACAACTTTAGAATATATAAAGGAGTTAACAAAGTTAATTTATCGCCTGAGAAAGACAAAAACATAATTGTCGTAAGCGGTAAAAATGGTTTTGGAAAAACTACTTTTTTAATGTCGCTTGTTTGGTGTCTTTATGGTAAAAATATGCAAAATGTTGATGAACTTTACCAAAAAGAAATCGGAGACAAAGGAGGGTATGGAAAGTATATTGGCAACAGTTTAAATAGATTAGCAAAATCAGAAGGAGATACAAAATTTTCTGTTTCTGTTACTTTTTGTGACGTGAAAATTCCTGAAATCACTTGCAATGAAATTAAAATCACAAGGACTTATGACATTGTTACAAGTGCTAGTGATAAAGTTGAAGTCCTTGTAGATGGTTTTCAAAATGAATTAATTCAGGATTTAACAACTGACGGTAAACAAGATGGCGAAGAAATTTTTATTCGTGATTTTATTCTTCCTATCGAAATTGCTAAGTTTTTCTTTTTTGATGCTGAAAAAATCGTTTCACTAGCAGAAATTAATTCTCCCGAACAAAGACGACTTTTAAGCAAAGCTTATACTGAAGTTTTGGGAATTAAGAAGTATGAAGATTTAAAAGACCAACTTGAATCTATTCAAGATGAATACAGAAAGAAATCAGCAAAACCAAAGGAAAAATCTGAATTAAGTCAAATTATAGCAGACATTGAAAAAACCCAAATTGAAATTGAAGAAATTGAAAAATCAATTCAAAAAATCAATGACGAAAAATTAGAAAAAGTTAATGCCTCTAATGATATTCAACGAAAATTGATTCAAGAAGGAAATCAAATGACTCTTGAACAACTAAATAAATTAAAAGAAGAAGAAAGTGGCTTAAACAATAAACTTTCGTTAGTTCAAGACGACTTAAAGGAACTTTTCGATTTAATCCCTTTTGGTCTAGCGGGTGAGACTTTAATGGAAGTATCAACTCAATTAACAAACGAGAAAAACTACAGAACGAATAAGTTTATTCAGGAAGATGTTGGAGAAAAAACTAACAAAATCCTTGATGACATAGAGCAAGAGAAGAAATCTTTTCCAACAGCAATCCCAACAGAAATCAGAAATTTTTACGAAAATCAAATTAAAAACTTGGTAAGAAAACACTTTTTTGCTAATGCACCTGAATTGCCATCAAATTTTGAGGCATTACACGATTTTTCAGATGCTGAAACCAACGAATTAAATGGTTTAGTAAACAACTTAAAACATACTTTTAAAGAAGTGTTTACGCGATTGAATGATGAATACTCTCGCTCAAAAAATCAATTAGATTCCATCCGAAGAAAAATAAGAGATGCAGAAAAAGATGCAGAAGATGAATACATTTCTAATTTGAGAAGCGAAAAAGAGCGTTTGGACTTACGTGTAATGTCTATCGAAAAAGACATTTACGATTACAAAGAGAAAATTGGAGGCTTAAAGAATGACATTAAAACCTTAAAGCAACGTCAAGAAGAATTAAGAAAGAAAATTGATGATTCTAGAAAATACAGTGCAAAAGAAGAAAAAGCACAAGAGGTAATTGACCGTTTAAAAGGATTTATAAAATCATTTAAAGAGGAAAAGAAAAAATCACTTGAATATAATATTTTAAATGAATTGAACATTTTGATGCACAAAAAAGGCTTTATCAAAAAAGTTGCGGTTGACATCAACCAATCGGGTGATGATGTGGACATTAATTTATTTAATTCACGAAATGATAAGATTGATAAAGGTTCGCTTTCAATGGGTGAAAGACAAATGTATGCTTCTGCCCTTTTAAAAGCATTGGTAGATGAATCGGATATTGAATTCCCAGTTTTCATTGACTCACCAATGCAGAAATTTGACCGTGACCACGCTGAAAACGTAATCAAAGAATTTTATCCAAATGTTTCAAAGCAAGTGGTGCTTTTCCCTTTGATTCATAAAGAATTGACTGAAAGTGAATTCAACTTATTGAAACCAAAAATCAGTAAGGCATATTTGATACATTATTTTAGTATGGACGCTTCAAAATTTGTTGAATCTGTTCCAGACCAATTAATTAAAACATACAACGAGCTTTATGCAGATTAATATAAAAACTTCAGAAGCTAATCAAGAAATTGTTAGAAAACTAACAAACAAACTTCCTGTTGGTACTAAAGAAAACGTAATTGCGAGAATTGCTTTAGGTTATTCATTACAAAATGGCAGGAAATTCAGTAATTCAGAATTTAATTTGTACGATTCTAAAGGAAAAGAGTATAAGGAACATATTCTTTTTGATGCTAAATACAGAGATTTCTTTGTTGCTTTAATTTCTCAGCATTATGGCATATACAAAACGCACGAAAACATCCCGAAATATGTAAAACTTCATATCGACCACGGATTGGAGTTAATGGATAACTTGTTTAATAACAGTAACAATTATACCTTTTTCGATTTCTTGATTGAGCATTTAGACAAAGGAATTTCAATGCTTGATACAGTTACAGTAAGTTTAGATGCTGTAAAAAACAATAGTCAGAATATTGAGAAAACCTTCTTTAAAGAACCTATAAAAATATATGTCGGAAAAAACTCTTCAACAAATGAAGACATTTTACTTGGTTTCAACGATACCAATGTTTACAACAATTGCCATATTGCTGTTGCAGGAAGTTCAGGAACAGGAAAAACGCAATTTGCTTTAGAGTTACTCAATCAAATTAGCAGTGAATCCAATCATCACGTAAGTTTTATTTACCTTGACTTCAAAGGTTTAAAAGATGATGATTTAAAATATTTCCAACCCTTCTTTGATAAAACAAAAGCAACTTTCATTGATGCTCCAAATACACCATTTCCAGTAAATCCGTTATCATTCATTGATAGTATTAATGAAGTAAATAAGCAAATGGGAGTTGACAAATTTGTGGACATCATTTGTAAATACTCAAATATTGGAATTAAACAAAGAGGAACTTTACGTGATGCTACTTTGGAAGCCTTTTTGAGCAAAAAGCCAGGAGAATATCCAAGTTTCCCCGAAATCAATGAAAAACTATTAGAAATTGTTGGAGACAAACGAGATACATTAACGGAAATTATTGACGAATTAAGTCGTTACAACATTTTTGAAGATCCAAAAAAGGGAGCAACTTTTTTAAATCAAAACATCTATTTGTCTCTTTCAGGTGATTTATCAAATTCAGTACGTTTCACATCCTTGTTTTTGATTATCAATTACATTTACAACACGTTAATGAATATGGATAGCACACCAACCGAAAACGGTTACAAAGGTATGCGATACGTATTATTGATTGATGAAGCACACGTAATTTTCAAAGAGAAAAAATATCAAGATATTCTCGAAAAAATTCTTCGTGAAATCCGTTCAAAAGGCGTTTCTGTGATTATGCTTTCCCAAGGTATTGACGAATTTAACCAATCCAACTTTGACTTTTCAAGTATGTGCGAAATGTCATTCTTGTTGGATATTAAAGATAAAACAAACACAAAAGCCATTAATAAATTCCTAGGACTTAGCGACAAAGACGGAATCAAAGTAGCACGAAGCCTTGAAAAAATCCAAAAAGGTCAAGCCATTTCCAATATCAAGGAATTTACAAAAGGTGAGTTGTTTGAATTGAAACAATTTTATGCGAGTTAAATATGAGTATGGAGTCAAGAACTAGAAATATCAATTTTATAAATGAATTGAAAGAAAGATTTTCAATTCCATTCAAACCATTTAACTATGCTTATTTCGGTTATCTATTTGGTATACTTATCGGTTTTGGAGGTCTTGGTATTTGGGTTAGTATTTATCAGGATATTAATTCCTCTAATAGTATTTGGTCAACTGTACCAACAAGTATATCAACATATTTTATAGCGTTATTAGCAAGTTCATTTATTGATTTAAATGTGTTACCAAATGCAATTAATAGAGTAAGTATGTTAATATACTCAGTGATATTTTTAAGTTTAGGCTTCTTATTATTTTGGTTATCTATAAATATTGCATCTAATTTTTCATTTATACCTGCTATCCTAGGTTTTGTTTTTGCAATATTGACTTGGCATTTAGCTAATTGTGATAGCGATAAATTTAATGACGAGTCTTTCAATGCTAAAATAAGAGCTGAAGCAAAACAAACACACGGTAGTAATTGGGGTGAACAAAATGGTGAATAGTTATGAGAAATTTAATTGATAGTAAAATAATAGGATTTCCGATTATTCAAAACCAACAGGATTTTCTAATCGCAAAATTTAGTATAAAGCAGGTTTTCACTTTTACAAAATATACTACTCGTATTTTGAATTCCTTTGATGATGATGGAACTCCGTTGTATAACGAGGAAATTCAAAGAGAAATAGAACCCAGTAGAGTAAAGAAAATTGCTGATTTTTTAATTGAAGACCCAGAAGCCATTTTTCCAACAAATTTGGTGCTTCACATTCCAAAAGAGGTAATTGAGGAGCAAAAAGAGCATAAAAATTTTGTAGAAATAACTTTGAAGGATAGAGTTTTTGATGAACTAAAGAAAGCAAATGGGGATGTATATATAATAATAATTGATGGACAGCACAGAATTAAAGGTATTGAAATCGCTTTAGATCGAATTAAAAGTGAAATAGAAACTTTATCAAAAACATTAAGAACAGGTGTTAAAGCAAAAAGCGATTTTTTAGAAAAGAAACTAAAAGATAGAACTCAAAGATTAAATGATTTAGAAGATATTGAACTAGTAGTTTCTTTTTTTATAGATAAAACAATCGAATATCAAGCAATGATATTTTCTACCATCAACAGAACTCAAAAAAGGGTTTCACAAAGCTTGGTTTATGATTTATTTGGTTTAAACACAAACGATTCTCCACATAAAACAGCAATACAAGTTATTATTAGCCTCAATGGTCATAAAAACTCTCCATTTTATAAAAGAATTAAGTTTTATGGAGGTGATTATTCTATTGAAAACAGTCCTCCTTTATCACAGGCGACAATGGCTAAATCCATAGTTAATCTAATATCAGAAAATCTCAGAGAATCTGAACGTGACAGATACCGTGCAAGAAAGGAATTAAATACAAGAAGTGCAGGTTCAAATAAATTCTTACCTTTTAGGAAATACTATGCAAACAATAAAGATGGTGCCATTTCAGATATTATGTTCTATTATTTTAGCTCTGTAAGAAATACCTTCAAGGATGAATATGGTAATTCATTATGGAATATTGGGCAATCAGGCAAACCTGAGAACATTCTTCATACAATTGTGGGGTATGACAGTTTACTGAGGATTCTAGTAGAAATACTTCAAGAGCAGAACACAGCAATTACTAATACAGTATATTTTGAAAAGTATTTACAGAAGTGTAAAAGTTTAAAGCTTGATAATACTATTCGCTATCCTTTCAACAATAAAGGAAAGAAAATACTTTATTTAGATATGAGTTTGGCTATTTGGCCATATAACCCAGATAATAATAAAGACAACAGATTAATTGAATTAAAAGAAATAACAACGGACTAAAGCCATACATTGTCAATCGTTAACTATCAAAGTACAATTCCAGAATTATGAACGAAATCATTTGCCCTCATTGCAAGAAAGCATTCAAAGTTGATGAAGCAGGATATGCCGATATTTTGAAACAAGTTCGTGACCATCAATTTGAAGAAGAATTAAAAAATCGTCTTGCTATTGCCGAAAGAGAAAAACAGAACGCTGTAACACTCGCAGAGGAAAAAACAAAAAATGCATTGCAAGTGGATATTCCGGAGCATGTTGACCCCCCAAATCCGGGAGAAAAAAATGCTTAAAAGTCTTGCTGGTCACTAAATCCACCTGACAATCCGGCAGATGTTGACCCACCCTTGATAAAAACGCTGAAAAATGGTGTAAAATGAGCCTGGATTGAATTTTTACAGCTTGAAAGTTGAAAAAAAATCCGGAGCATGTTGACCCACCAGGTTACAAAATCCGGAGCATGTTGACCCACCCCTCAAAATTGGGCTAGAAAATCCGGAGCATGTTGACCCACTTTCATGGTTTTCGATATTTGATTTACGTATTTTTTAAGAGCGTAAATCATAAATAGAGATGGCAGGAAAACCAAAGAACATGAGTCAGATCAAGCAGCTATTATTGCTACACAAACAAGGAGAATCTAAGCGGTTGATATCTCGTACACTAGGTATG
>JBJHCA010000069.1:0-18589 GCA_050485785.1 Saprospiraceae bacterium
CAGTACAGGGCTGTGACAGTATTATTGTGCTAACCCTGACTCAGGACCCACCCATTGTAACTACCATCAGTGCACAGATTTGTGAAGGCGAAAGTTATGACTTCAACGGCCAGTTGATCAGTGAGTCCGGTACCTATATGGCAGAGTTTGTTACTGCAGAAGGATGTGACAGCACGGTGATGCTGATTCTGGATGTCAGCCAGACTTTCAATGAGGTCATTGTCGCATCAATTTGCGAGGGTGAGTTTTATCCGTTTTTTGGCCAGATGGCTGATGAAACGGGTACATATTCCCATGTAGTGGAAGTAGCTGAGGGTTGTGACAGTTTGTTTGTGCTGGAACTGACTGTTAATTCTCATGAATTTTCGGAAATATCGGCTACTATCTTTTTGGGTCAGACGTATGACTTTAACGGTAACCTTTTGACTGAAAGCGGCGAATATGTTGACACGTTGCAGGCTGAAAACGGATGCGACAGCATTATTCTGCTGAGTTTAACCGTGCTTGAAGCCGGTACGGATACCCTGAATGTGACCATTTGTGAAGGAGAATTTTACGAGTTTGGCGGCGAGCAGCTCACTCAGCCCGGCACATATTCTGACACTACAATCACCGATGACGGAGCTACCATAATTATTGTGCTGATTCTAGAGGTCAATCCTTCCTATTCCACGGAAACCACTTGGGTGATCTGTGAAGGAGAGGCATTGGATTTCTATGGAACCCCGGTCACTGAGTCGGGCACATATGAGCACCTCTTGCTTACCACACAAAACTGCGACAGCATCATAATATGGCATGTTACCGTTATCCCTGCTCCACAGACAGAACTGGATCTGATTTTATGCGAAGGCGATACGATATTTTTCAACAATCTGGAGATCACAGAACCCGGCATTTATCATGATACCATAGTGAATGATGCGGGTTGTAACGAGATCACCACCTTGTCAGTTACACTTAACCCTATAACCGTTACTACGGTTGAAGCTGAAATCTGTGAAGGCGATGAATATGAGATCAACGGAACAGTTTATCAGGAAGCCGGAACCTATACTGTAATACTGCAGGATGTAGCAGGCTGCGACAGTATAGTGATCCTGCAACTTACGGTCAATCCGACCTATTCAGTTGTAGTGCTGGATACCATTTGCAGTGGCCAGGTCTATGTATTGGGCAATATGCAGTTGCAGTTCAGCGGGAATTACGTTCACACATACCAATCCGTCAACGGATGCGATTCTACAGTCTTTCTGCAATTATATGTAGCACCTGCTTACGTTCAGCAGATCGACATGGTAGTATGTTTTGGCGAAAGTGTGGTGATCAATGGCAACACATACTCAGAGCCCGGCATTTATGTCGATTCACTGACCAGTGTTTACGGCTGTGACAGTATATTAATGATCAACATCAGTATGGAGGATCAACTGGCTCCGGTAATTCAAATGTCTGCCGATTCGGTTTGTGAAGGAGGTACAGCCATCCTGAATGCAGGGCCGGGTTATGACAGTTATTTATGGTCCACAGGCGAAACGACTTCATCGATACAAACGGGTACAGCCGGAACGTATATGGTTACGGTTACCCTGGGAGCATGTGAATCCATAGCCGTGGCTGAGTTTGCAGTAGTGGTATGTGATCCGCTGCCCGCAGCGATTATTGCTTCACCGGCCATGGGCTGTACACCGCTGTCAGTGGCCTTTTCTACAGATCAGGTACCTCAGGGTACTTCGTTCCATTGGAATTTTGGCAACGGGCTTACCAGCACCCTGGCTGAACCGGCTATTACGTACGGCGTACCCGGCACCTATCAGGTTGAGCTGACTTTGATGAATGGTTTACAAAGCAGCATGGCTACGCTTGAAGTAGACGTTAACGAACCTGATACATGGACACTGACTGCTGCCGTACCAGACCCGTGTCTACCTACGCAAACCTCAATTACAGCCACTGCTGCCAATGGCACACAGGCTGTAGCCTGGCAGTGGATGCTGGGAGACGGCAGCACATCACAGGCTGCCGATCCGCTGCATGTTTACCCTGCATTCGGATCATACCTGGTGTATCTGGAACTAACCGATGAGCATGGTTGCATTGTTCAGATACTGCAAAACATTGTGGTCAATGATCCGGGTACAGTGCCGGCTCCGGTGAGCAACACAGTACAGATTTGTCCCGGCGAGTCTTACAATGGTACAGTTTATTTTACGGATTCAACCATTGTGGATATCAATGAAGCAGCTTCCGGTTGCGACAGTGTTGTGATTACACATGTACAGGTATTGCCGGCATTACAGCAGGAAATCCAGGAGACCATTTGCGCCGGAGAGCAATTGATTGTGGGTGGCATGGTGTTTAACCAAAGCGGAACTTACCTGATCGCCGAGCCCAATGCAGCCGGTTGTGACAATTTATACACACTTCATCTGATGGTACTTGAGCCCATTGAAACTTTCCTGGAAAGTGAAATTTGCCTCGATGATACGCTTTTTGTCAACGGTATTGCATATCACGCCGGTAACCCATCAGGAACACAGGTGTTTACGGCAGCCAACGGCTGTGACAGTCTGGTGCACGTCCAGTTGTCGTTCGAGTTTAACACAATCAGTTTACTACCGGACGGCGGCAACCATGCTTTGATCTGCGAGGGCAGCACTCAACTCCTGAATGCTGGCAGCGGTACGGCTTATCTTTGGTCAACGGGAGCTACTACCCAAACTATAGAAGTAATTACTTCCGGAATTTACTATGTTACGGTAAGCCAGGCCCAGGGTTGTGCATTTCGCGGAGAAGCCCAGGTATGGGTTCAGCTACCGCCAGCGTATGAACCTGATGCCGGTGATGACCTGCTGGTTTGCGGCACTACGGGACAACTCAGTGCCATGCCTTTACCTTCGGGAGTAAGTGGATTTTGGACCGGACCGGAAGGAGTATTGATTGTATCGCCGTTCAGCCATCAAACTGAAGTTTTAGGTTTGGCTGAAGGTCCACAGGAGTTTATATGGACAGTCAGTTCAGCCAATGGAATTTGTCCGGGTTATGCCTTTGACCAGGTGATGATTGTGGCTTATGACCGCGTAAATGACAGTAACCTGGCTTACACCGGCGAAGATATTTTGTTCTGTGAACCGGTGTCTGAAATACAGTTGAACGCATCCTCCGAATATCCGGGCACAGATGTGGGCTTGTGGGTGCAGCTCTCCGGGCCATTCAGTCTGAATATTACCGATCCCAATAACCCGGTAAGTACAATAACGGGCATTGAAGGTGAAGGAATATTTGAGCTGGAATGGCAACTGTGGAACGAGGCCTGTGGCATTTACAGCCGCGATACCTTGCAGATAGTTACGGGAACTCAGCATTTACCCCAGGCACAGCCCTTCGGACCCTTTGAGAGTTGTGGAAGCGATACGCTGGTGTTGCCGGTGCAGGTTGTATCCGGAGCTGTCGGTGCATGGAGTGTAGGTGCCGGGAATGCCATACTGGAACAGTTTGACGGCTTCTGGCTGGCCCATCATATTGAAGGCAGTCATCTGGTACTGCAATGGGCTTTATCTACCAATGACTGTCCTGATTTCAGCTCCACCGAAGCGGAAGTGATATTGCCCGTTGGCCCACTGCAGGCCAATCACATTCAGTACATACTGCCTGATGATGGTTTGTTTGAGGGAATAGATCCGATGAGTAATGATTCTATTCCGGTGTATCCCGGCAACTGGGTTTTCAGTATTGTTACTCCGCCGGCAGTAGGTGTGTTAACGCATGTAGGTAATCAGATTTTCACCTATCACCCTCCTCCGGATCTGGAACATACCGTCACCTTTGTGTACCGGATATGCAATGACCTTTGTGATGACTGGTGTTCGGCAGCTACCGTAGCCCTCACACCGCAACTGCTTGTTCCGGGCCGCCCGAATCCGCCGCTCGATCGTCCGTCCAATGTCATTACACCCAATGATGATGGTATAGGCGACGCTTTTATGATTCCCAATTTCCACGAAATACAGGGCAGTATCCGACTTACCATAGTTAACCGCTGGGGAGATCTGGTATATGATCAGTATCCGTACGACAACAACTGGCAGGGCACGTCAAACAGCGGTAATCCACTGCCTGAGGGAACTTATTACTATCTGATCCAGCTGGCTTCCGGGGGTACCGACGCCCTGGATGAATCGGGAGCTTTAATGGGCACTGTAACCATATTGCGATAATGCTAAAAACAAAGAGCTATGTATAAAGCAATTAACATGAATAAGTTTGTAGTAGCGTCAATAATACTTCTGGGAATACTTGGGTTTCAATCAGTATCGGCTCAGCAGATGGCGGTTTTTACTCAATTCAGGGATCACCAGAATTTAGTGAATCCGGGAGCGATCACTCCGGATTACCTGACATACAATAAAAATCTGGCCGCCGGTATTGCCTATCGGTATCAGTGGATGGGGTTTGGGATGGACGAAGCACCCAATACGGGGCTTGCCCATTTTGATTATATCTCGGAGCAGCGCAACATGTTGCTGGGGGGTTATATCCTGCAGGATCAGACCGGCCCCACCGGCCTAACCGGGATCTATGGCCGATACGCCTATCAACTGGAGCTGGGTGGTGCCAGAGACTTGTTTTTGTCCTTGGGCTTGAGTGCCGGGATAGTTCAGTATCGCGTTGATGCATCCCGTTTGCAGTTTGATTCTGAAGACATTGTACAGGGTCAGAACCTGACCCAACTGAAGCCTGATTTTAGTGCAGGAGCAATGTTGTACGGCGATATTGGCCGCAATAAGTTTTACACCGGTATTTCTGTTCCGCAATTGCTTGGGCTTGAGCTCCAGTTTTCCGAAGAAGGCAGTGATGAGTTTTTGGCCATGAAGAGAATTCAACACTTTTACGGAGTGTTGGGTACTCTCTGGGCTACGGGTCAGCAGGGCTATATAGAACCGTCTATGTGGATTCGGTATACGCCTAATTCCAGAGTTCAGGTGGATGTGAATGTAAGACAGATGTTTCGCGATTTATTTTGGGTTGGTCTTGGATTTTCAACTTCAGGAGCGCTGCACATGGATGCAGGTGTTGTGCTCAAACAGGGCGAAAACGACAACATTCTGAAAATCGGCTACAGTGCCGGTTATGGAATTGCACAGTACAACAGTTTTTTTGGCATGGTGCATGAACTCAGTGTGTCATATGCCTGGGAAAATTATTGATCATTGATAACCCGGGTATGTCACAGTTCCCCGGATATCAAGTTACCTGACTCCAAAAGACAAGAGGTATGAAATTTTTTACAATGCAATTGATCAATCAGCATGTCAGCATAAGGTCACTAAGAACACTTACTTTGCTGCTCTGTTTTGTTCTGCTGGCAGGGTATTCAGCCCGGGGCCAGACAGGTAGCGGGCCCAATCAGGTCAACGCGTCCATATGTGAGGGTGAAGTATATGTGTTTGGCGGAATTGAATACAGTATATCAGGCAATTACAGCCATACATTTACCGGAGCTGACGGACAGGATTCCACGGTTATGCTGATGCTCACGGTTTACCCGGTATTCCAGCAGATTTATGATATTACACTTTGTTTTGGAGAAAGTATGATCATCAATGGAGTTACGTATAGCAATGCCGGTACATTCTTCGACTCACTAAGCAACCAGTACGGTTGTGACAGCATTATCCAGTACAATATTGTGATTGAAAGCCAATTGGCACCGGTAATACAGACGTCCGCAGACTCCTTCTGTACAGGAGGCTCCGTTTTACTGGATGCGGGACCCGGGTACACTTCTTATGCATGGTCAAACGGAAGCAATGCGCAGCAGATCAGTGTAAGTGAAGGCGGTGTTTACACTGTAACCGTTTCGCTGGGCAATTGCTCAGCCAGTGCCTCCACTATAGTAACTGAATTACTTTGCCCGCCCTTATCTGCAGAATTTAGCGTTTCTGACACCATTGGTTGTGCACCGCATGCTGTTCATTTTCAGTACACCAGTGGTACAGGTAATTTACAGTATCAGTGGAACTTCGGGAACGGAATATTTAGTCAGCAATCCGGTCAATCCATAGTGTTTGGTGTAGCAGGCATCTATCCGGTTACGCTGGAAGTGAGCGATGGGCTTCAGACGGTTATGTATTCTCAACAGGTGCACGTCTATGCGCCGCCGGATGTTGTTATCACGGCATTGGTCAGTGATCAGTGCAATCTGCAGGAAATCAGTTTTTCCGCTGCGGTAGACGGTGACTTCCCCGCACAAACCTGGTTTTGGGAAACCGGTGACGGCAGCAATTCTTCCAGTGAAGCGTTTACACATCTCTACCAGCAGGCAGGCATTTTCAATGTTGCCGTATCCATTACTGATTTGCATGGATGTTCATTGTTTGAGATAACCACGCTGGAGGTCACTGCCAATCAGAATAACGAGCCTGCTGAAGAGGAGGTGGTATTATGTGCCGGCGATTTTTACAATGGAACCCTCGTCATAAACGACACCATTATTGAAGAAATTTACACAGACGGGCAGGGGTGTGACAGTCTGGTGATTGTACATATCACAGCAAAGCCAACTTTCAGTTTTGCGATCGATACCACCATTTGTGAAGGCAGTTATCTGGTTGTTGCTAACACCCTGCTGAGCGATCAGGGAACATACAACCTAACGCAGACCAATGTTTTTGGCTGTGAAGACCAGTATAGTGTCAATTTGCAAGTAACCGCTACTGTTGAAACCTTGCTTGAGCCGGTTGTTTGTGCAGGGGACACTTTTATTTTTGATGGCTCTTTGTTTTATGAAGGAAATCCATCAGGAACCATTGTATTACAGGCAGCATCAGGATGTGACAGCCTGGTGCATGTTCAGGTTCAGTTTGAAACGCAGGAGCTGCCGCTGTTAATATCCGGAGCACCGGATACTGCAGTTTGCAGCAATGTGACTTTAACCCTGGATGCAGGTAGCGGTGGTTTGTCATATTTGTGGTCTGATGGCAGCAATCAGCAGACATTGCAGGTTACGGAAACGGGGTTTTATATGGTTACCGTTACGTATCAGGATGCCTGCCCTGCAGAAGGACATTTATTGGTAATTGTGCAGCAGCCACCATCCTATGTGCCGGATGCCGGAGTATCTTTCAGTGTGTGTGGAACTCAGGCTACGCTCAATGCAGCTCCTCTGCCACCGGGAATTTCCGGTTTTTGGAGTGGGCCGCCGCAAGTTTTGATCCAGTCACCACTCAGCATTAATACTGTGGTTACCGGCCTTCAGGAAGGCGATAATCCTTTTACTTGGACGGTAAGTGCAACGCCGGGAGTATGCCAGGCTTACGCTCAGGATGAAGTTACTGTATCTGCTTATGTTCGCGATGATGATCAATTGGCCCAGGCAGGTGATGATCAGCTTTTTTGCGAGCAGCCGTCATCAGTTCAACTCAGTGCATCGGGCAACTTTCCATCAGATGACTCAGGTCTTTGGCAGTTTGTACAAACCATTCCCGGAGCTTCAATCAGCAACGTTAACGATCCTGCAGCGCAGATCACCGGAGTTGATAATGACGGCACTATAATTTTGGAATGGCAACTGAGCAATGCTGCCTGCGGTACCTACAGTCGCGATACAATGCAGGTTTTAGTTGGCACGTCACATTTGCCTTTTGCCGATGGTGGTTCTGATTTGCTGAGCTGCGGCAGGGATACTGTTTTACTTCCTGTACAGCGGGTTTCAGGGGCTACCGGTCAGTGGACCGTTGAGGTGGGAGAAGCCACGGTAACCATGCATGATCAGTTTGCCGAGCTGCACGATTACAGTACCGGTACCCTGACCCTTTCATGGACATTGTCCACGGTCGATTGCCCGTCGTTCAGTTCAGATACCATTTCAGTAGTATTACCTCCGGGGCCATTACAGGCTAACTACCAGCAATATTTTGTGGAAGACAATGAGCAACTCAATGGAATTGAGCCACTGGCCAATGACGATTTGCCTGCGTATCCCGGAAACTACGTACTCAGCATAATCAGCGAACCGGAACTGGGAGTATTGCTGGATCAGGGCAATAATGTTTTTGCCTATATACCGCCTGCCGGGCTGGATGTAACGGTAAGCTTTGTGTATCTGGTTTGCAACGATCTCTGTATCGACTGGTGCAGTTCTGGTACAGTAGCCCTCACGCCATTTTCTATTCTGCCACCAAGACCCGACCCTCCCATTACACCACCTGCCAATGTAATTACGCCCAATGGTGATGGAGTAGGTGATGCTTTAGTGGTGCCAAACTTCGGGGATATTATGGGACGCATTAAGCTTACCGTTGTCAATCGCTGGGGGGACGTGGTATATACACAATACCCGTATGACAACAACTGGCAGGGAACCAATATGAGTGGGCAGCCACTTCCTGAAGGAACGTATTACTTTCTGATGCAACTGGCCTCCGGTGGCCAGGAAGCCCTGGACGAAGGAGGAGTGGTTAAAGGGACGGTCACTATTCTTCGTTAGGAATCAGACCTTGACTGTTTAACAACCTGTGAATGCTGAGCGGATAAAGTATTGCGGGACGTTCAGTTTGATTTGGAACCGGAGTGGCTGTCAGTAATGGCAATGAAGATCATATTTGACTGACAGCCTTGACAATCGCGTGTAATTTAAGTACTTTTGTATGTTTCAATCATAAGCTGATAGCACTACCAAAACACCTAACCATGAAACAAAAACTCATTACCATTTTTTTTGCGAGCCTCTTATTATTCAGCATTAATGCTGAAGGTCAGCGTCTTGCCGGCGGTATTATGGACGATTCTGCCTATGAGCAGATCCCAGTATTGTCTATTGATAATGGCCAAAAGTCTGGCGAGTTGCCTGTAAGCTATTCTTTGCGTCAGTTTACTCCGCATGTAGGCAACCAGGGAGATGTCAATTCAGCTGTCGGCTGGGCATTTGGCTATTCCGGATACACAACTGCCATGGCTGCTGAGCGGAACTGGACCAACAAGGATGAGATCACTGAGCATGCCTTCAGTGCTTTGTACATATACAACAACATCAAAGCAGGCGATTGCTCAAGCGGGGCTATTCTTACTGATGCCGGTGATTTTCTGGTTGACCGCGGCGATACCAAGTACCACATGTTTGACCAGATGGCTTCCAATGATTGCTACAAGGATCCCAATGAAGAGCATAATTCTCATGCCCGTCAGCACACGATCAAAGATTATGTAGCCCTGTTTCGTTATGCTGATGATCCCCGGTTTAAACTCTATCAGGTGAAAAACAGCATTGCCGCAGGCAAACCGGTCATCATTGGTATGTCCATTCTACAGAATTTTACAGCCCTTACAGCCGATGATCCATTCTGGCGACCGGAAGCGGGAAATTCCGAACCGGCCGGTTTCCATGCCATGACCCTGATAGGCTATGATGACCGCCGCGGTGCTTTTGAAGTGATGAATTCCTGGGGAACTGATTGGGGACAGGAAGGTTACATGTGGGTCCGGTATCCGGATTTTCTCAAATACACCTTTTATGCACTTCAGCTTGTACTTGACGATCAAGTGGTCAATACATCTGCCATACCTACGTCAGAGCCTGAGCGGTTTGCCAACCCCACATTGAATATGTATGGCAGTTTTTCTGTTCGTTATCCAAACACCGATGACTTCGGAACTATAATGTTCGACGAAGCCGGAGAAATCCTTTTCAGCGGTGTGGAAGCATACCGAAGCGGAAATTGTTTTTTACTGACACGTAAAACCTGGGAAACCGGAGACCTCTTTCAGATACTGGTTCACGATGTTAAGCCGGGTACCTATGTTTATCTGTTCAGCTTCGACCCCAATGAGAAACTTGAAGTTCACTGGCCCCGCAACGAACGTCACACTCATGACGAAATGGTTTCCTCTGTAGGCCAAAGCAGTGCACTGGTTTCCTATGCCAGCACCAACATCATCATTCCAGGGGAAGACAGGGCGATGGTAATTGAACAAAATGAAGGGGATCACATCCTACTGCTCTACGCATACCGGGCAATTCCCAATTTCCAACAAAGACTCAAGGTGTTCAAGGATGCTCACGGCGCACCCTACGACAGGCTGGGAAGAGCATTTGGTGATCTTTTTATCCATCCTGCCCAGATTGATTATGCCGATGAGCAGATCGCTTTCCGGGCTTCCATAGGTGAAGGAGGATTTGTAGTGCCTGTTTGTGTGAAGCTGGAGAATTATAAACAATAATCAAAAAAACTGACCCATGTGGTGTTTCCGTCTGATTCTGATATTCATTTTTTCTGCACTTTTCATTGTGGTGGAGGCTCAAAAACCGACCCTGCACTGGAAAACCAGTGTTGGTGGAAACAGGACGGATGTTTTTCATTCACTGACTACGTCCTATGATGGATACATTCTGGCTGCCGGTCATACCAACTCGCAGGGCAGTGGTGGATCAGATGGATATGTGGCCGTGTTCGATGAGTTTGGCTCGCTGGTTCGTGAAACGGCATTAGGTGGAAACCGAGATGAAGAGATTCACAGTATTATCAGGACGTTTGATGGCAACTACCTGGTAGCCGGCTATTCCAAATCTTATGAGGCCCGAAGAGGAAACGGCTGGCTGAAGAAGATCAACATTGAAGGAAAACTGCTTTGGGAGAGCCATATCGAATATGGAGGCAGCCGGGAAGATGTGTTTCACGCAGTAATCCAGGCAAGAGACGGTTCATTTGTGTTAACCGGGGTAACTCATTCCTTTGGGGAAGGCGGAGACCTTTGGTTGATGAAAGTGGACCCCTTTGGCATTAGAATGTGGGAACGGAACTTTGGCGGTTCGGGGTTTGATATGGCCTATGCACTGGTCGAGACCCGCGACGGCGGCTTTGCCATGGCCGGAGTAACTGAGTCTGACACCCGTGGCAGAAGGGATATCTGGATTTTCAAAACGGATGCCCGGGGCAATCCATTATGGCATGAGATATACGGCAGCCGCAGTTATGACGAAATTTATGACCTGGTTGAAACTTTTGATGGCGGGTTTGCACTGGCCGGTATTACCCGCGAAAGCCTCCAGCAGGAAAGCCAAGGTCAGCGTGATATGTGGCTGATCAGGACCAATTCTGCCGGTAAATATATGTGGGATAAAGTTTACGGTGGCCGGGCCAACGACGGTGCAAGAGCTATTACCCAAACCCGTGACGGCGGTTTTGTGCTGGCAGGCTACACCTATTCACATCTGGTGGGAGCCAATACTTCCATGGGATATATCGTAAAAACTGACGCCAAAGGCAATGTCGAATGGGAGGATACTCACGGAGGCCGTTCCGATGATGTGTTTCATGATGTTATGGAATTGTACGATGGAAGTATCGTTGTGGCCGGGTCTACTGCGAGTCGTTCTGAAGGAGCCAGCGGCACCCATGGATACATACTAAAATACAATGCTCAGCGTGCACCCATGTATGGACAGCGCCCAAGGCTGACCACAGAAAATCTCGTGCTCAATGACGAGAATAATAATAAGGTGCTTGAAGTTGGAGAGCTGGCTTATCTGTCATTTGACCTTGTGAATGACGGCAATCTTGACGCATACAATGTTTCTGCTACGGTTATTGAGCGGAATGCTTTGCAGGGTTTGCGCATGCCAAGAATAGTGCATATTGGCTTTGTGCCCCAGGGAACAGCGCGTACGGTTTATGTCCCCTTGTATGCCGAAGCCAATATTGATGCCAGAGATCTGAATCTGGCCATACAGTTCAGCGAAGCCAATCAGGCTCAAATCGGTGCTGTGTACGCCACCGTGGATGTTCGAATGCCCGAGGTGGTTCCCGATGCTACCGGTGATGCCAGTGACCTGAGAATTGAATGGGTGACCCCCGATCTTGCTGTGTTTGCCAACCGGGAAGTGGCCAACCCGTCCAATGTGGCTACAATTCAGGTCAGAGCATTTTCTGATCAGCCCATGGGGCAACGCGACTTCGAAATCTATGTAAACGGAGCCCCGTATGCCTCCGGAGTGCGAAGCGGAGAAGTTTCTCTGATGCGAGGACTACGTCGCAGCGTTTCAGGCAATGAATATGTTTACACATTCAGTACCGAATTATTTCTGGAGCAGGGAGATAACAATATTGAAGTCAAAGTTCGCAATGCAGGGCTGGAGGCTACTACTGTGCCGGTCAATATCCGCAATGTCAGAAGACCCAATCTTCATGTGCTTTCCATTGGCATAGAACATTTTAATCTGAAGTATACCGGCAAGGATGCCAGGGATTTTGCCAATGCCTTCAGGGAACAGGAAGGGCGTATCTTCGAGAGGGTTTATATTCAAACCCTCATCAGTGGTGACAAGCATGCCGATGGAAGTATACAAACCAGTACCATCGAAATTAAGAAAGCCATTGCCAATCTGCAAAAGAGTTTCAACTACACTATTTTCAGGGATGACCTGATCGTTTTGTTCATTTCCAGCCACGGTACAGATATGGGTGGAAGGTCATCGTTCAAGATTTTGCCTTCAGATTTTGACAGCCAGTATCCCGACCTGACTACTATTGATTTCCAGGCTGACATAATCGATGCACTCCGTTCCGTGGATTGCCAGAAGATCATATTCCTGGATGCATGTAACAGTGGGGCTGCTGATATCAATCAGGGGCTTTCTGTGGCGGCATCAGATCAAATAGAGATCAGAACCGTTGAAAGAGCCGGTGATGCTAAGCTTGACGGCCTCTTCAGGCTCATGAATTCACAGCGTGGTTCAAGTACCCTGGCATCCTGTATGCAGCATGAATCTTCATGGGAAGATGATGACTGGCAAAATGGGGCATTTACCTATTCCATACTGGCCGCATTCAGAAATGAAGCCTATACGGATGAAAAAGGAACCTTTTTTCCTGTAGAGAATGGCAACATACTCACCATTGGAGCACTGTATAATTATATACAACGAAGAGTTTCGCACATGGTGAGAACTACCAAAGGCCACCTGAATGCCACACAAACCCCTTACATGTTACCTGAGCACTACCGGGCTGTGGAGAGTTTTCCCATTTTCGAGATCCCTGAAATGTACGTCAGCCCGTAATCACAAGTGTTGATAATCACCGCGGGGCATAATGATCATAACATTTCCCGAAGTCTTTAACGATATGGCTTCAGGGCAAACAGGGCGAACAATGTTTTCAAAGAATCTGCCGGCCTTTTGTTCATCTTCCGGAAACTGTCCCAGCCAGTTCATCATCATCATTCCTTCGGGCTCTAACAAGTCATAACAACTTTGTATGAATTCCCGGGTTTGCAAGGCTTCCGGAATCTGGTCATCAACAAATACGTCAACGGCAATGAAGTGAAACCGGGAGGTAGTTGCCTGATGGATAAAGCCTGCAGCTTCTGCAAAATGCAGGGTAACTGATGATCTGAGCCTGGGAAGCGTATAGCGGCTGGCCAGTTCAATGACTGATTCGTCCAATTCAATGCCGGTGAAACTGAAGTGTTGCTGAGGATATTGTTTTTCGAGGAGCAGTGCAACACTGCCCAGCCCAAATCCCAAAATGAGCACTTCAGCCTTACCGGGGAAATTTATGGGGAATTTTTGCAGGGCATCGCCGAAATTATCGTAAAGGTCGTCGTAGCTGTATATGGCATTCTCGGAACAAAGCTGTAACCTGCCACGACACAGCAAGAGACTTACCGTTCCGCTGACATCACTGGGAAGGGCTTCTATATATTGATCGGCCAGATAGCTCAGCAATATTCGCCAGCGGGGGATACCCAGACCTGAAAGCTTTACCGGTGGGTTTCCCATGACCTGTACATTGCTGTTTCCCGATGAATGTGTTCAAAAATGGCTATATCGGTATCCGTGAGTTCAACACGGCGACGTGCCATCATAAGAGATGCAGTTTCCAGCGCAGCTTCCAGTTTATAGGTACCATTTTTTGCTGCTCCGCCCCAGGTGAATGAAGGAATAAATGGCCGCGGAAATCCGGAGCCAAAAATATTGGCCGAATACCCAACCGAGGTACCGGTATTGAACATGGTATTGATACCGCATTTGCTGTGATCACCCATGATAAGACCGCAAAACTGCAGCCCGGTAGGAGCAAACCGCTTACTCACATAATCCCAGAGTTTCACTTCGGTGTAGTTGTTTTTGAGATTGCTGTTATTGGTATCAGCACCTATGTTACACCAGGAACCAATCACGGCATTGCCAAGAAAGCCGTCGTGAGCTTTATTGCTGTATTCCTGAAAAACGACGTTGTTGAGCTCGCCACCGGCTTTACAGTAAGGGCCCAGGGTTGTGGGGCCGTAAACTTTAGCGCCCATTTTTAATCCGCTGTGCCGGCAGGCGGCAAAAGGTCCACGGATCAGACTACCCTCCATAATTTCAGCATCAATTCCGATATAAACAGGCCCTCCCGAAGTATTGATCACAGAAGCGTTTATCTGCGCTCCATCTTCAATAAACAGAAGATCGGCTGGCCCCAGCAAAGTATTGGATTGTGGAAGTTGCCTGCTGATTCGTCCCTCAGTAAGTGTTTTATAATCGCGTTGTAATTCCCCGCCATTCAAGGCAAAAATGTGGTATGGCCGGGTAATGGTATCGAACTCTGCGGGTTTTACAGTGATTACCCGGCTAAATGATGCTGCCGAAGGTTCCGTTATTTGCTGAAGAAGTCGGTTACAGTTGCCGGAGGCAACCAACAAACTGTGATCCCCACCAGAATCACTTTCTTCAAAAACTGCTTCCCCAGGTTTTAGTGTGGTAATGATGTCGAGCAATTTCTGAGAAGGCAGCAGTCCGCCATAGATGAAAATACAATTTTCTGCTTCAGGAAGCGGGTATTTTTGCCGTAAGTAGGGGAGAGTTGCAAGGTCCGGCGTGATCCCGAAGTATGGTTTCCATTTTTCCCTGAGTGTAAGGATACCGCATCGCAACAGGGCAATGGGCTTTGCAAAGGTAAGCGGCAGCAGGCCGGTATGCCGGTGATCGTCAAAAAGAACGGGAAATGCCATGGCTACAAACTAAAATAGTCCCGGTAAAGATACCGGGACTATTTTACATTTATGGTCACAAGGCAGGCAGGATTACTGCTCTGCGGTAAATTTCTTGAACTTTGCGAACTTCTTGTTGAACTTGTCGATCCTTCCGGCAGTATCCACAAACTTCATTTTGCCGGTAAAAAAAGGATGTGACATGTTGGAAATTTCCAGCTTTACAAGCGGATACTCAACACCGTCAAGTTCGATTGTGTCTTTGGTAGATACGGCAGAACTGCAAATAAACATCTCGTCACACGAGAAATCCTTGAATACCACAGGTCTGTAATTTTCAGGATGGATTCCTTTTTTCATGATTTTACCTTTAAATTTTCGGAATGCAAAGATACACACATCTTTTCAAATATTCCAAACTGCCCTCACTCATTTTTTCATTCAGGAGTTGACAGGAGACAGAATAAGCCTTAAATTGCCGAACGTATTGATTCACTTATCACTAAACCACAGAACTATGGAAAAGATAGGAATTATAGGAAGCGGTGCCGTAGGCAAGGCATTGGCAAACGGTTTGCATCAAGCCGGCTATTCAGTAATGATGGGCTCACGGGACCTGAGTAATCTGGATGGTGTGGAGGGTGTAGAAAAAGGCAGTGTAGCGGATACCTGTGCATTCAGTGACTTGCTGGTTTTGGCCGTAAAAGGCACTGCGGCAGTTGAAGCCCTGGCCGGGCAGCATATTGACGGGAAAGTGATTATCGACACCACCAACCCTATTGCCGGCGAGCCGCCTAAGGACGGCGTGTTGAAGTTTTTCTCCAATTCCCACGGATCACTCATTGAGCAACTTCAGGCTGCCTATCCGCAGGCACATTTTGTGAAGGCATTCAACAGTGTGGGCAGTCATTTGATGTGCTTTCCTGATTTTGGGGGTACCAAGCCTACCATGTTTATTTGTGGGAATCATGATGGTTCCAGACAGCAGGTAAGCCATTTGCTGGCGCAACTGGGATGGGATACGGAGGATGCGGGAACCGCTGCTGCCGGCGCAGCACTGGAAAGTCTTTGTGTTTTGTGGTGTATCCGGGGATTCAGACAAGGTGAATGGGCACATGCATTCAAGCTGCTCAGAAAATAGCCCTCGAAGGTAATCAGTAAAACGGTGGATTAACCGAAGCGAATTGCCGGTCTTTCCCAGCTGTGCCGAGTGAAATGCTACAATTGTGTTTAGCAATATCCCTGTTCGATCATGGCATCGGCAATGCGGATGAACGCTGCGATATTGGCCCCTTTTACATAATTGATGTGCTTTCCTGATTTTCCATGTTCGATGCATTGGCGGTGAATGTTTTGCATTACTTCAAGCAGGCATTGCTCTACTTTATCGCGGTTCCACTGCAGACGCATGGCATTTTGTGCCATTTCAAAACCGGATGTAGCCACGCCACCTGCATTGGATGCCTTTCCGGGGGCAAAAGCAATGCCTTTGCTGTGCATAAGTTTAATGGCATCCGGGGTGCAGGCCATATTGGCCCCCTCAGCTACAAGCATGCAACCGTTGGCAGCCAGTTTTTTAGCATCGCTTTTTCCGAGCTCATTTTGTGTGGCACAGGGCAGGGCAATTTCTGCAGCGATATCCCAGACAGGTTTGTTTTTGTAAAACCCGGCATTGCCGTACTTTTTGGTGTATGATGCCAGCGATCCTTTCTCATAGTTCTTAAGCTGTTTGATATGGTCGAGTTTTTCGTCATCCAGGCCGTCAGGGTCATGCAAACTACCGGATAAGTCAGACAAGGCAATCACCCGGGCATTTTTGCGGATGGCCATTTCTGCGGCATACAGGGCAACATTGCCTGCACCAGAAACCACCACGGTTTTGTTATGAAGATCATCATCTTTATGCTTGAGCATTTCTTCTACAAAAAAGATGAGACCATAGCCCGTGGATTCTTCCCTGATATTGGAGCCGCCCCACTGAGTTCCCTTTCCGGTAAGAATGCCGGTGAACTCGTTGCTCAGGTGCCGGTACTGACCAAACATATAGCCAATTTCTCTACGGCCAACGCCAATGTCACCGGCAGGAACGTCTTTGTCTTCACCCAGGTGACGATACATGGCTGCCATAAATGCCTGGCAAAAGCGCATGACTTCCAGTTCTGATTTTCCCCGGGGGTCAAAATCAGCACCTCCTTTACCACCGCCCAGAGTCAGGCCGGTAAGCGCATTTTTGAAGGTTTGTTCAAAACCCAGAAACTTGAGTATGGAAAGGTTGACGTCCGGTGCAAAACGAATTCCCCCTTTGTACGGACCCAGCGCACCGTTGTGCTGAACCCGCCAGGCGCGGTTTATCTGTACTTCGCCGCTGTCATCAGCCCATACAATGGAAGAACAGATAATCTTCTCCGGCTCCGTAAGCCGCTCCAGAATTTTGTGTTTCTGGTAATGCCCGTGATCGTCGATAAAGGGAATAAGATAAGCGGCTACCTCGGTAACCGCCTGTAAAAATTCGGGTTCATGAGGATTGCGTTGATCCACATCCCGGATAAATTCTCTTATTCGCCGGGATTCGGCAGACTTACTCATTCTTCAGGTTGTTTGGGTTGTGATGAGAGGACTTCTAAGCTTTTCCGGCAATGCTTACCGGTGCGTACCGGCATGGGCGCGGTCAGTTGAGGTCAGTTCGGTCCAGGCCGATTCAAAATCTTTGCGGGCTTTATCCCAGGCTTCACTGCCGGCATTTTTCAGGTTTTGAAATGCTTTTCCGGCTTCATCCATTCTGGATTTGAGCTGTTTGATCTCTTCATGGTACTTGATTTTCTGATCTGCTTCAGCCTCACTGGCTTTTGCTTTGAGTTTGTCGAGATCAGCCTTCCAGGATTCCATTTTAGCTTCAAACTTTTGTTGGTAATTTTCGAGCAATGACATGAATAAAATTTTAAAGTATATCAAAAAAGTGACAATAATTCAACCATGGAAGCAGTAAAATGTTCGAATTGCATTGGGAAATTTTCTGTCACATTCCCGCAACAAACTGTAATCAGGGATCAGGAACTGCCCGAAATTTGCGCTTTGACTATCTGTTAATTCATATAAAAATAACCGTAAACTATGGGTTTTCACCTGAAAAACGCCTATTTTGGCCAGAAATAATTATCGAGTATTATGAGTAAACTTTTAGAAGACAAGGTGGCTATTGTTACCGGTGCAGCATCGGGAATAGGGAAGGCCATAGCTATTTTGTATGCACAGCATGGAGCAAAAGTGGTGGCTACTGATATTGACACCACAGGCGGTACGAAAACCGCTGAAACCATTTTGCAGCAAGGGGGTACAGCAGTGTTCATGTCGGCAGATGCCGGAAGTGCAGAAGACAACAAGAAAACGGTGGAGCTGGCCATACGGCAATACGGAGCACTTCATATTGTGGTCAATAACGCGGGCATTGGGGGCCCGCTTATGCCTACCGGTGAGTATCCGACGGATGGCTGGGATACGGTGATTCGCATCAATCTATCGGGAATTTTTTACGGTATGCGATACCAGATACCGGCCATGAAAGAATCCGGAGGCGGTACAATTGTCAACATCACATCCATACTGGGCATGGTGGGCACCT
>JBJHCA010000070.1:0-18414 GCA_050485785.1 Saprospiraceae bacterium
TTGCGAAATACGCTGATGATGGCTTCAGCATTGGGCCTCACACTGCTTTACGGCTGTGCCGGGGATGACAATCCCGCTGCCAATGCTGCCGGAGGCCAGGCAAACAGGCCCGTGATGCAATCAGACGGCATTGTTGTAAGCCCCCGGCATATTGAAGACATTGCCACTACCACAGGCACCCTGTTGCCCAATGAAGAAGTGGAGGTGCGGTCGGAAGTAACCGGCCGCGTCATTGATATCGGATTTACAGAAGGCCAGTGGGTGAGAGAAGGCCAGATGCTGTTACAGCTGGACAATGCCGAAATACTGGCACAACTCGACAAGCTGAAGGTAGAAGAAGACCAGGCCCGCCTTGAAGAAGAACGCGGAAAACAAATGCTTGCCATTAAAGCTATGAGCCAGGAAGCCTATGATGTGCTTGCTTTCAGGCTTCAAAACATCGAAGCGGAACGCAGGCTGCTCCAGGTGCGGCTTGACAGAACTACGGTAGTTGCACCGTTTTCGGGGCAAATCGGATTCCGGAACATAAGCCCCGGCAGCTTTGTGTCGCCTAGCGATGTCATTGCCCGGATGCGTCAGACCAATCCCATCAAGCTCGATTTTACCTTACCCGAACGCTATGCAGCCAAAATCAGACCCGGAACCACGGTGAACTTCCAGGTGAACGGAATGGATACGGTATTGCAGGCACAGGTATATGCCACCGAAGCAGCCATTGAAACCCAGACCAGGGCAATAAGAATACGGGCCCGGGCTTCCAATCCCGGAAACAGATTGATTCCCGGTTCATTTGCGCGGGTAAATCTGGTATTGAGCAGCACAGATGATGCACTGATGGTTCCTTCTCAGGCCATTGTACCCGTGCTGGAAGGGCAAAAAGTTTTTGTTAAGCGCAATGGCAAGGTGGAGGGGTTGCTGATTGAAACCGGATTGCGAACTGAGCGGGAAGTGGAGATCAGGGGCGATTTGCTCCAGCCCGGCGACACTGTGATCACCACGGGGCTTATGTCTATTGTGGAAGGAGCTCCCATTCAGGTGAATGTTACCACGCGACCATAAAAAACAGTTATTATGACACTCAGCTCCTTAAGTATTGAACGACCCGTGCTGGCCTCCGTCATGTCTATTGTCATTCTGCTGTTTGGCATCATCGGCTATACATACCTGGGGGTCAGAGAATTTCCCAGTGTCGATCCGCCCATTGTAACCGTTACCACCAATTACCCCGGTGCCAATGCCGATATTATCGAAAGCCAGATTACAGAACCCCTGGAAGAAAGTGTAAACGGCATTGGGGGCATCAGGTCCATGTCATCGGTCAGCAGTGACGGCCGCAGTACCATTACCGTAGAGTTCAACGTGGGCATGCACATGGAAGCGGCCGCCAATGATGTGCGGGAAAGGGTTTCGCGCGCCATTCGCCAGCTTCCTCCCGATGCAGAACCACCCATTGTATCCAAAGCCGATGCCGACCAGACCACGATCCTGGCACTGACTATACAGAGTGACCGGCGCGATTTGCTGCAGCTCACCCAGATTGCCGACAATATTTTCAAGGAACGGCTTCAAACCATTGACGGCATCAGCGATATCCGGATATGGGGCCAGAAGCGTTACAGTATGCGTCTTGAGATGGATCCTCTCAGGCTGGCAGCTTACGGCCTTACTCCACTGGACGTGAGACGTTCACTCGATTTGGAAAATGTGGAACTGCCAACCGGCCGAATTGAGGGAATGAATACCGAGCTCACAATCAGGGCATTTGGCCGTCTCACCACACCTGAGGACTTCAACAATTTGATTCTCAAAGAAGACGAAGGAGGTATAGTCAGATTCAGGGATATAGGTACTGCCAGTTTGCAGGCTGAAAACATGCGAACACTGCTCAGGGGCAACAACAAGATCCCCATGGTGGGGGTGGCAGTTAACCCGCAGCCCGGAAGCAACTTCATCAGCATTGCCGATGAGTTTTATGAAAGGGTAGATCAGATTGCCCGGGAAATGCCCGATGACATTAAACTGGGGTATGCATTTGACACCACCACCTCCGTTCGCAAAGCCATCAGTGAAGTGCGAACTACCGTAGCCATTGCCTTCAGCCTGGTGGTACTGGTCATTTTCTTTTTCCTCCGCGACTGGAGGACTACTATTATTCCGGTAATTGCCATTCCCATTTCGCTGATCGGGGCTTTTTTCATCATGTATATAGCCGGATTTTCCATCAATATTCTCACTCTTTTGGCGGTAGTACTGGCCACCGGTCTGGTGGTGGATGATGCCATAGTGGTGCTCGAAAACATTTACCAGAAAATTGAAGACGGAATCAATCCGCGTCAATCGGCCCACAGCGGTTCCAGGGAGATCTTTTTTGCCATTATCGCTACCACGGTAGTGCTGGTGGCCGTGTTTCTTCCCATTATTTTTCTCGATGGGCTCACCGGGCGACTGTTCAGGGAATTTGGGGTAGTAGTTGCCGGAGCCGTGGTTATATCCACCTTTGTGTCACTTACCCTGACCCCCATGCTCTCGAGCAGGCTGCTGAAACACCGCGAATCCCACAACTGGCTCTATCGCAACACCGAGTGGTTTTTTACAGGCCTCACCCGAGGATACAAAAGGTGGCTGACTGCCTTCATGAAGGTTCGATGGCTGTCCATCGTTTTCACCCTGATATGCTTTGGCTCTGTCTATTACCTCTTTAATATTCTGCCCACCGAGCTGGCACCCATGGAAGATAAAGGCAGATTCAGGATATTTATGTCAGCACCCGAAGGCACTTCCTTTGAACTCATGGACCAGTACGTACTCGACGTGCTTGATCTGGTAGACACAATCCCTGAAAAAGAATCGATCATAGCCGTGACATCACCGGGGTTTGGTGCTTCTGTAGCAGTTAATTCAGCATTTGTGCGGCTCAGCTTTGTGGATGCTTCCGAACGGGAACGCTCTCAGTTTGAAATAGCCGATGATGTTAACCGCCAGCTCAGACGCATGAATTTTGCACGAGCCTTTGTGATTCAGGATCAGACTATTGCTGCCGGCCGCGGTTTCAGGGGCCTGCCTGTGGAGTATATTATCCAGGCTCCCACACTTGAACATTTGCGGGAGGTGATACCCGAATTTATGCAAAAGGCTCAGGCCCATCCCGGATTTCAGGTGGTTGACCTCGACCTGCGTTTTAACAAGCCGGAGTTGTCGGTGGAAATAGACCGCGACCGGGCACAGGCTCTGGGTATTTCGGTAATGGATGTTGCTCAGACCATGCAATTATTTTTTGGCGGCCAGCGGTTTGGCTATTTCATGATGGACGGTAAACAGTATCAGGTGATCGGTGAGGCGTTCAGAAACTTCAGAAACTCACCCATTGATCTGAGTACGGTGAATGTGCGCAACAACCGGGGTGACCTGATCCCGCTGGACAATATCGTAACCCTGAGCGAACGCAGCAGTCCGCCCCAGCTTTACCGCTTTAACCGATTTATCAGTGCCACAGTATCTGCTCTCCCAACCGAAGGACTCACCATTGGCGATGGAATCGACATCATGAATTCCATCGCAGCCGAAGTGCTTGACGAGTCGTTCTCCACTGCACTCACCGGCACCTCCAAAGACTATCAGGAGAGCTCCGGCGGCCTGTATTTTGCATTCATTCTGGCACTGGTACTGGTGTATCTGGCCCTGGCAGCACAATTCGAAAGTTTTGTCGATCCGCTCATCATCATGTTCACCGTACCGCTTGCTCTTACCGGTGCCTTGCTGAGTCTGTGGTTTTTCGGTTTCAGCATCAATATCTTCAGCCAGATCGGCATCATCGTCCTCATTGGAATAGTGACCAAAAACGGCATTCTTATCGTTGAATTTGCCAACCAGAAACGACGGCAGGGCATGGAAAAACTTCAGGCTACTCTGGAGGCAGCAGGTCAGCGTATGCGTCCCATTATTATGACCAGCCTGGCCACCTCACTGGGAACACTGCCCATTGCCATGGCTCTGGGATCAGCAGCCACATCCCGTATACCCATGGGTGTGGTGATCATCGGCGGATTGATGTTTGCCCTGATGCTCACGCTTTTTGTGATCCCGGCCATATACATGTACTTGTCAACGCCTAAAAAAGTTGAACCCGATGTACTGGACTAATATTTTATTTCTTTTTTTGGGATGGCAGTTTGTGGGCCTGCAGTTGCAGGCTCAGGAGTTACTCACTCTGGGCGAGGCCCAGCGCATTGCCCTCGATCAGCATCTGGGCATATTGATTGCCCGCGACCAACTGAACATAGCCGCGCTCAATAACGCTCCCGGTGAAGCCGGAATGCTGCCCCGGGTTGCCTGGCTGGGCAGCGGCAACAGTTCGATGAACAATACGCGACAGCAGTTTTTTACCGGTGAAGAGCGGGCAGAAAACAACGCACTTACTCTGGGCTTGCAAACTTCCGTTGAGGCCGGCTGGACTGTGTTTGACGGCAAGGCCATGTTCTACCGCAAAGACCGCCTTGGTCTGCTGGAGCACATGAACCGGCTTGAATTGCAAAACCGCAGTTACGAAGTGCTCAGTGAAGTGACTCTCAGTTATTTTGAAGTGGTACAGCAATACAAAGCCATTGCAGTATTGGAAAATGCCATAACACTGACCCGGGAGTTTTATGATCTGGCACAAATGCGCCTGCAGATTGGAACCGGCACCGAGCTCGAAGTGCTGCAACTTCGCAACGAGATCAAAGCCGACAGCGTAAGGCTCAACCTGGAATACAATCGTCTGCAGCAATTCAAAATCCATCTTAACCGAAGCATGCAACTAAGCCCTGATACCGACTTCACCATTGACACCGGCATGGCTGTCAATGATGGGCTGATGTATGCCGAATTGCTCGACCGGGCCACGCATGCCAACTTTGAACTATTGTTAGCCCGTCAGGATCTGCTGATCACCGAAAAAGACATGGCTATTGCCAGGGCCGACAGGTATCCCACACTCGATGTCAACGGTGGGTATGCTTTTACGTACAGCACTTCGCAGGTGGGTATTTTCCAGTCGAACCGATCTTATGGCCCGTTTCTGGGAGTGACGGCCCGCATGAATTTATTTGATGGTAACAGGGTACAGCGCAATATCAGCAGAGCTCAAATCCATAATGAAATGGCTCAGCGCCGCCTGGATGACATCCGGCTGAATATTGAAACAGCCATATACAGCAATTATGAACACTACAGGGCATACCTGCAACAGATAAAGCTGGAAGGAGAAAGCCGTGAAGTTGCCCGCCAAAACCTTGACCTGGCTGAGCAAATGTTCCGGCTGGGCAGAGTGAGCAACATCGAAGTGAGGGAAGCCCGCCGCGCTCTGCTCAATGCCGAAAGCCGCATCCTCACTGCCGAATTGCTGGCCAAAGAGGCCGAACTAAGACTGCTGTTTCTAAGCGGTATGTTATCACCGGAAGAGTAAATAGTTGAGACTTGAGTTTTTTACCCGATAAAAATCCGGGTTTATCATCGAAGACTATACTGCTACAACCGACCGAAGGGAGGCCACAAAAAGATATGTATCATCAAAAACCCGCTTCAAAACATTTCCATTGTTGATAAAAGCTTCCGTTTAGGAATTATGATGGTTTGGGTTTCCGTGGCCATGCCTAGAGTGCTGACCCGCAAATTAGATGCACCACAATTGTGATTTTATACACCTGACTATCCCTTGAATCCCTTGAAGGATGCTAAGACCGGTGAATTGACCGTGAAAAAACGCCCCGCTGATCAATGCGGATTTATCAGGCAAGACATCAACTCAATTTGTAAATAGCAGACGAGTACGAAGTATTACATGGCCATGCGGTGTAGAAAACTCATGAGAGGGTTTTAGTAGCTTTGCCGCCTGAACATCATTGCAGACCATGCGCGTAGCGAAATTGCAGGAGATCATCAGCGGATATTCCCGTGCGCTCAAGGGAGAGTACGGAAAGCAACACAGTTTCTGGTGGGATGCCATAGGCCATTTTCAGCAGCACTACAATCCTGATGCACCGCATTTCGGAAGTATGTTAAAACAGTGCTTTCACAGTGAAGTATCCAGACGGCTTTGGAAGCGCGACAAGACAGCCCCTCTTTACACCCTTCTGGTTATAGGGGCTGCCGATGACAACCTGCTGAGATCGGCTTTTGAAGAGCTTTACAATCCGCACCTGCCCTTTGAGAAGAGGATATCGAGGTTTGACCTGTGCTGTGAATCGCTGCTGGAGTTATACAGAAATCAGCACCCCACATCTACGGAATCTTTCCATCAACAGGACGCACAAATGATCTCCCTGTATCTGTGCTTCAGGTTTCCCGATCAATATTCCCTCTATCATCCTGCCGCTTACCGGCGTATTTTACTGGAGGCAGAAAGCCGGAACATCCCTGCTCATGATGATCTGCCACGTTACTTCTCCTTTGGACAAACCATGGTAAAACTGATGGCCCGGGATGAACATTGGCAACAGCGGCATGTCAGCAGATTGAACCCTGCACTGAACCCTCAGATAACCAACAGTCTGATGCCCGCAGTCTGCGATTTGCTTCTCTGGCATTCGGGCTTGCGCTTTTAGCTACGAACTGTACAGCGGCTTAGTTTATCCATTCAGTTTGATCCGAATCGGATAGATTTGTTATACCAAACCACTTGTTCAGGGTTGCCTGATGATGGCGTAAAAACTATATTTGTTGCTGCCTCTACACTTTCAATAAAATTCCTGTTTACTTATGGAGATCAGTTTCAGGCCGGAAAGTCCGGAAGCCGCCCTAGAAAATTTTTTTGGATACAAGCATTTCAGGCCACTTCAGCGCGAAGTGATTGATACAGTAATGCAGGGCAGGCATGCATTGGTATTGATGCCTACAGGCGGCGGAAAGTCCTTGTGTTATCAGATACCGGCACTGTGCCTGCCCGGCATGGCAATAGTGGTTTCACCCCTTATCTCGCTCATGAAAGATCAGGTTGACGGGCTGAAGGAGATGGGCATCAGGGCGGCATTTATCAACAGCTCACAGAGTCTTTCGGAACAGGATGGTATTATCAGACAGGCTAGAGAAGGAATACTGAGCTTGTTGTACGTTTCTCCTGAAAAGCTGATGACTGAAGGGATGCTGAATCTGATCAATGATTTGGATATCAGTTTGTTTGCCATTGACGAGGCGCATTGCATTTCTCAGTGGGGACATGCATTCAGGCCTGAGTACATTGCATTGGGGCAGTTGCGAAAGCTTTTTCCCGGTATTCCGGTGATGGCTTTAACAGCTACTGCCGACGAACAAACCCGGCAGGATATCGAAGAGCAACTTCAGCTGCATGACGGAAAGCGGTTTATCTCTTCCTTCGACAGGAAGAATCTTCACCTTGAAGTGAGGCCCGGCCGGCAAAAATTAAAACAGATCCTCGAACTGATCAAAAGTCTTCGCGATGAATCGGGTATTGTTTACTGCCTAAGCCGCAAAAATACGGAAGACCTCACTCATGGCCTTCAGGCACGGGGAATTTCCGCAGCATGTTATCATGCCGGAATGGCTGCCGGGGAACGGGAAAATGTTCAGCGGCAATTCACCACAGGACAAATCAAAGTGATTTGTGCCACTGTTGCATTTGGGATGGGTATTGACAAACCGGATGTGCGGTATGTAGTCCATCACAACCTCCCCAAAAACATAGAGAGCTATTATCAGGAAATTGGCAGAGGGGGAAGGGACGGCCTGCCTTGTAAAACGCTGCTTTTCTACTCTTATGCCGATGTTATGCAACTGCGCAAATTTGTGGATCAGCTTGAGGATGAACAACGAAGAGCCGTAGAGCACGAAAAGCTCAATCTGATGCAGGAATACGCCGAATCACGGCTGTGCCGCCGGCGAATTCTGCTCAATTATTTTAACGAATATTCAGGACAAGACTGCGGCCATTGCGATAACTGCGAGCATCCGGCAGCGTATTTTGATGGCACCATAGTTGCTCAAAAAGCACTATCCGCACTGAGCAGGATCAGTCAGCCGGTCGGTCACAATACCCTGATTGACATACTTCGCGGTTCCCGGAAGCAGGAAATTTTCAGGCATCAGTATCACCGGATCAAAACTTACGGGGCCGGCAGTGACCTATCATGGCATGAATGGTCTGACTATTTGCGGCAATTGGTGCAGCTTGGATTACTGGAACAGGATTATCGCAATGCCATGGTGCTGAGCCCTGCCCCTGCAGCAAAGGATGTATTGTATAACGGCTACAGGGTAAAGCTGGCTTCATTTGTACCTCATCAGCCACAGGTAGAAGCACCTGTTCAAAAAACCATGAGTTTTGAACCGGATTCTTTTGATGAAGACCTTTACCGACAGCTTAAAGCCTTGCGAATCAAACTGGCTCTGGCTAAAAATCTGCCTGCCTACATCGTATTTTCCGATGCATCGCTCAGGGAAATGGCGTCAAAAAAGCCTGCCACTGCTGAAGCATTGTTAGATATCAACGGTGTTGGTCATGCTAAATTGGAACAGTACGGAACGCTGTTCCTGGACTGTATCAGGGATTATCAGGAAGCAGGGCGCTGATCTGAATCACCATCAGATTCAGCGAACTTTTTTCCCGTTTTTTTGAAAATGGAAAGCTGTTGAACAACAGCCCGCCCATTAAAGCGCCGTATGCGGTGCTGTTAGCGGTTGGGAAGTAATAGCGCATGACCCCGAATAACATCCTATAAAATAATAAGAGGCAAAGCCCGCTATTGCACCCGCCACAATTCCGGCTAATGTCCACCAAAAACTCCGCGTAAGACCTGTAATGACACCCATGATGGATTTTATCTGATTTGAATATCGTGTGCAAAAACTTTTTACCTAACAAAATTGCCCGGCAATTTGATCCGAATCCCTGCCATTTACGGCCGGTTCAAACATCAAAGTGCAAATTTGGTTACACAGCTCTATCCGCAACAAAATTGACAGGCTGAACATTCATTGCCTTTAATTCCTTATATATTTTGTACCAACCTATCAGCGTGATATGAAATCCATTGCAATCAAGTATGGCATTATACTTTTCGTCTGCTTTGCCGGCTTATTCTTATTTATGCATGAAGTGGCAGGCACGCAAAATTACAACCTCAGGGTTCTCAATGCCTTTTTCCACCTGAGTTTTATGTATCTGGCCATACGCCAGTACCGTCGCGAACATCCAGAATCTGCAAACAATTATATATCCGGAGTGGCTATGGGAATGATCACTTCGTTTATCGGTATTTTGCCCTTTACTCTGATGCTAATGTTTTACCTGATCGGCGATCCGGAATTCATGGAGCATTTGCAAAATTCCGTACCCATTGGTGAATATATGACTCCACTGCTGGCCAGCTTAATTGTTTTTGTAGAGGGTATTGCCGTCAGTTTGATCGGTTCCTACATCCTAACCAGGATTGTTGATATGAGGATTACGCGGGCCAAGCCAGAGCTCGACAAGCAATACTTCGACAAATAGATTTTCAGGTCGGATATGCTGGTTTAACCATCAATCAGGTGACTGAGAATATCATCATCTTCAGGGGTATCCACAGGGTTGTACCCTGAAGCCTGCTTAAATGCTGCATAAATGATGCATAAGCCCAGCGGGTAAGTGAACAACATGCCCACACCCAATGCCAGGATACCCAGAAATACGATGATACCTACAAGAATGTAAAACAGAACAAGCCACAACACCTGCTTATTCACCAATTTGAAGCTGGCTACAATGGCGTCCCAGGCCTGCAGGTTGTAAACCAGAACAAAGTGGTAAACCCAACCCAGCGCAACAGCAGCATACAGAACTATCAGCGAGCTCAGCATCACCAGGCCGAAATTGATGCCCATCAGTTCATTTTCAATAGCACCGGTATCCCCGTTGCTCATCAATAATGTGATGAACTGCACGCCGATCAGCATGATCATGGGTATCGCAGATACAGCCATCAGCAGTAGCGACAATAATGCCGCAATGGCCAGCTCCTGCAGATGATTAAAGCCCTCCAGAAAATGATTAAAAGTGATCTGCTCTTCCCTGTCAAGCTTGATACACACCAGGATAACGCCCCCAACAAAACACGGCGTAATGATGATGTAGCTCACCATGGAACCTACCAGGGGGATCATTCCCGACATGATATTGGCAATGAAATAGAGTACCACGGCACCAACAAACAGCAGGGGTTGTTTAGTGATCAGTCGCCACCCTTCGCTCACAGCATCGGAGATATTGAAGGTATAGCCATGATCAATTCTTTCCTGTACATAAGCTGGTAGTGTTTTCATAGTTGTATTGCGTTAAATTTTGAATGTTGATTTCAGTTCGAGATATTGCCTTACCACCCTCATGTTCAGTTCATCGGGCGCAGTGAGTATGGATGCAATACCGTGACGCCTCAGGTTCTCCACCACTTCGTCTTTTTCATGAATAAAGGTACGGGCAATGGTGCGGTAATAAACTTCCCGCAGATTGGCCGATTCACCCCGGGAATAGGCCTCAATTTCGGTATTTTTGAAAAACACCACAATCAACAGGTGTCTGCGCTGAATGTGCCTCAACACGGGCAAAATCCTTTCCAGCGAATCGCGGTGATCGATGTGGGTAAAAAAGAATATCAGCGACCGGTTTCTGATCAACCGGGACTGAATAGGGTGAAGCATCTCGTAATCCGCTTCGCCCTCACCCGGCTGTTCTCTGTACAAGGCCTCCATGATGCGGTGAAGCTGGCGGGGTCTGTTATCTGCGGGAATTATAGAACCGGGAACATGCGTAAAAGTTACCAGACCTGCTTTGTCGCCTTTTCTGAGCGCGATGTTGGAAATCACCAAAGTAGTGTTAATGGCATAATCCAGCAGGGATAAACCGTTGAACGGCATATTCATCACCCGGCTTTTGTCGATCATGCAATACACGTTTTGCGATCGTTCTTCATCATACAGATTCACCATCAGGTCACCTCTGCGGCTGCTTGCCTTCCAGTTGATACTGCGATGATCGTCGCCGGCCACATACTCCCTGATCTGTTCGAACTCATAGCTTTGGCCCAGCTTTCGCAAGCGGTAATTGCCATGCTGATGGGCTGTACGACTGAAAACCTGATGCTCAAAGTGTTTCATCTGAATCACTGAAGGATAGGTTTTGACTTCGCGTGGATGCTTAAATCGCAGTCTCATCTGGCTCAATCCCAGCCTGCCTCTGATGAACACCATGGTATCGTGAAAACGGTATACTCCGCGCAACTGCGGTGTAACATGATAGCCTAGCACCGCGGTTTGTCCGGCTTCCACACTAAAAGGCATATTCAAATCCCTGATCTGGAGCTGAACAGGAGCTTCGTCAATCACCGTTCCCCGTAACCCGGTGTCAGCATAGTTGCGAATTTCAATACTCACCTGCTGAGTATCGCCATTAGACAGGATATCCGGGAGTTTTCTGCTTGCTTTCACTTTGCCCTGCAGCCTTAGCAATCCGGCATAATCCACTACAGTAAGAACAAGCAGCCCGACAACGGCAGCATGACCGGCATACCACAACCACGGCAAAACGTAGCTAAAGAGGTATAGGAACACGCCCGTTGCCAGAAAGACAAAAAAAACCGGAGTCAGATAAAGCCCCTTTACAGGATTGCTGAATTTTTTAAACAAAGCTGCTACATTTGATGCTGTAAGATACAAATACCCCCATATTCAAGGCAGCACTATGGACAGGTACAGGATTTTAATAGCCGAAGACGAAGCATCCATCGCCCAAATGCTCAAACTCAACCTGAGTTCTGAGGGCTACGAAGTAGTGCTGGCTTCCAACGGAAAAGACGCCATTAACTATTTTATGCAGCAACATTTTGACCTCGCTTTGCTGGATGTCATGATGCCGGGCGTATCCGGATTTGATGTATGCGAAAAGATCAGGCTGCACAAACCTGAGCTGCCGGTGATGTTCCTTACGGCACGCGATACGCCGCCAGACCGGATAAGAGGCTTGAAGGCCGGAGCCGATGATTACCTGACTAAACCTTTTCACCTGGAAGAATTGCTGCTGCGCATAGAAAAACTCATCAGGAGATCGGCTAAAAGTCATGGTGAAGCGGCGGAGGTGGAAGTTTTTGGCAACAACAAAGTGAATTTTACGACCTATGAAGCAGAGGGTGTTCATGGCCGGGTAGTATTAACCCAGAAAGAGGCCATGCTGCTCCGCCTGTTTTTTGAGCGGCCCGGTCAGGCATTGAGCAGACAGCAAATTCTGCAGATGGTGTGGGGATACGATGTATTTCCCTCCACCCGAACCATCGATAATTTCATTCTCGCTTTCAGAAAGTACTTTGAAACCGAACCTGCCGAGCCTAAACACTTCATCTCCGTTCGGGGGGTAGGGTATATGTTTGTGAAGCAGCCGGAGCCATGAAAAGCGATGACCTGAAAGCGCTGCAACGCTATCTGGAACAAAATTCTTTACCTGCAGGACAATGCTCAGTGCCAGAACTAACGCACAACAAAGAGTTATGTCCGAAAATAACCATAGTGATACCCTGCTACCTGGAGCCCGACTTGCTGAAAACACTGCACAGCCTTGATGAGTGTACTCCTCTCCGTGGTCGGGTATTGATTATTGTGGTTCATAATTCGGGAGAAAACGAGCCGGATGAGGTGAAGCAGAAAATACGCACTACTTATGATTCGGCCGTGGCGTTTAACAGTATATCCGGTTTGGTGATCCATAACATTTTGTGTACCGAACTGCCCCAAAAGCATGCAGGTGTGGGCCTGGCCCGCAAAATTGGCATGGATGCGGCGGCCGGTATTGCCCTGAAGTGCAATAACCCGGGTATGCCCATAATGTGCCTTGATGCTGACTGCAGGGTGGAGAAAAACTATCTGACAGCGCTGGAAACGGCGTTTGAGGAGCATCCCGACATGCCCGGCTGCAGCATTTATTTTGAACACCCGGTGGCCGGAGACGATTACTCCCGGGAGGTATTCAGTGCCATTGTACAATATGAGCTGCATTTGCGCTACTACATTGCTGCATGCCGAATGAGCGGGCATCCCCATGTTTTTCAGACAGTTGGTTCATCCATGGCTGTGAGAGCCACGCGGTATGCCCGGCAAGGAGGCATGAACCGGCGCCAGGCCGGGGAAGACTTCTATTTTTTACACAAATTCACCCAACTGCCCGGATTTTCGGATTTGACCACCACCGCTGTTTACCCTTCACCGCGCCAGTCAGCCAGGGTTCCATTCGGAACCGGCAAGGCAGTGGGAACCATGCTGAATGACGGGCAGATTGATTACATGACCTATGACCTGCAATGCTTTAGGGATTTGCAACAGTTTTTTACCCTTTTGGGCAACGGATTCGAAGCCAATAATCGTGCGATGAACGATATGTACAACCAATTGCCGGAGAGTGTTACCACTTTTGTTGATTTCAGGGAGTTGAGCAAAGAAACTGAGCGGGCACGCCGACATTCCGCTTCGCGTGAAAACTATATGAAGGCTTTGTGGCAAAAGTACACTCCGTTTTTTATCATGAAGTACCTGCACCATGCTTCGGACCGATTTTATCCCCGCAAGCCCGTGGCAGCCATGGCCGGCGTGCTGGCCAAGGAACTTTTTCCGGAAAAATCAGCGCAGGCAACCACACCGCAGGCTTTGTTATCAGCCTACCGGCAATGGGATAGACAGACCGGCCTGCAAGGGCAATAAGCAGAAATTGCTATCCAAATCGCTCTGTAACGCATTGCTCCAGCCATTCCCTGTGTGAAGGGTCTGCAATTCTGATCATCTCTTTGGCTCGCTCCTTCAGGCTCTTTCCGTACAGATAGGCAATTCCGTGTTCAGTAACCACGTAGTGAACATGCGCTCTGGTGGTGACCACGCCGGCACCGGGTTTGAGTACCGGAACTATTTTGGATGCCCCGCTTCGCGTGGCGGAGGTGAGGGCAATAATCGGCTTACCTCCTTCGGATAATGCCGCACCGCGCATAAAGTCCATTTGACCGCCTACACCAGAATACTGGTAGGTACCAATGGAATCTGCACACACCTGTCCGGTTATGTCGATCTCGATAGCGCTGTTGATGGCCGTCACTTTGGGATTTTTTCGGATCACATAATTGTCATTCACATAGTCCGCCTCAAGGAAGGCAAACATGGGGTTGTCATCTACAAAATCATACAGTTTCCGGCTTCCGATGGCAAAAGCCGTAGTCACTTTGCGACGGTGTTTCTTTTTGAAGGCATTGTTCACCACTCCCTTTTCCAGCAATTCAATCACGCCATCGGAAAACATTTCCGTGTGCACGCCCAGGTTCTTGTGATGGTCGAGCTGCTGCAATACAGCGTCCGGAATGGTGCCTATCCCCATCTGGATGGTGGCACCGTCTTCAATCAGGGAAGCGCAGTACTTGCCGATAGCCCGCTCCGCGTCAGTAACCCTGGCCCGGTAATTCACCTCCGGCAAGGCATCATCCGTTTCTACCAGGGCATCAATTTCATCCAAGTGTATCAGGCCGTCACCGTGTGTTCGCGGCATGTTGGCATTCATCTGTGCAATGACATACGCGGCATTCTTCACTGCTGACCGTGCCACATCCACCGAAACACCCAGCGAACAAAACCCGTGCTTATCGGGCAACGAAACGTGAACCAGTGCAACATCGATGGGCATAATCCGTCGGTGGAACAGGAGGGGAATTTCACTCAGAAACACCGGAATGTAATCTCCGCGACCTTCCTGCACTGCTTTCCGGATGTTGGCCGAAACAAACAAGGCATTAAAGTAAAAGCTTTCCCTGTACCGGGGATGAGCCAATTCCAGATCTCCCATGGTACTGATCGAGATCAGCTTAACATTGCGCAAGTCCCCGGCCCGCTGCTCAAGAGCCCTGAGCAGTGTAAGCGGAGTAGATGCACTGCCCTGAACAAATACATTCTGGTTCGATCTCACTGCTTCCAGAGCTTGATCAGCTGTAATAACTACGGTCATATATGGTCTTTTATCTTTTTTTAGGATCACTCTTTGTTTGATTTCCCTCTCACGGCATTGTATGCCAATAAGGGATTGATTCCGGTTTCCCGGGGTTTGTCTTTTTCCTGTTAATGCAGGGCAGCCCTGATGGGCAAACTCCTGATCACTTCTGCCTCGTACTCATGCCATTCATCGGCCCGGGCATACACTTCATCTTTGCCGAAATAATGAAGAGCCATTTTGATGAACGTATGGCCATGCTTGGCCTCAGAGGCATAAAGGATTTTGTAAAAACGTGTCAGTTCCGGTTCAGCCTGATGTTCACTTACCAGGCGAAAGCGCTCAGCACCACGGGTTTCCACTACCGACGCAATCAACAGGCGATCCAGAAAACGCTGCTCTCTGCCGGTTCTGCAGTATTGGAGTAAAGCATCAATGTAGGGATCGGGATACATTTTGTCCGGCAATGGCACATTCATGTGCTCCATGAGTGCGTAAACCTGCTTAAAGTGCTCGAGTTCTTCAATGCCAATGTCAATCAGTTCGGGTATAATTTCCCGGCGGTCGGGATACTTAGCCACAAAGCTCATGGCCATGGCAGATGCCTTTCGCTCGCAGTCGGCATGATCCTGTAAAAAGGCGGGGAAATTGTCCATCACGGCTTCAATCCATGCTTGCGGGCTTTCACAGCGAAGTTCAAGGTTGAGCTTCATAGGTCGTGGGTTTGGGCAGGTTTAAAAAATCCAAAATTCCTCATTCCGCGGCTATTTCCCAAATTATTGCACTGTATCCTGCAGGATTGGTTACTTTTGCATGCATTAAAACCGCCATGAAGTCCTTGATCAAACAACGCATAGATCAACACCTGCAGTTGATCCATCTGCTCAGGCAGAATACGGAATGGCATGATACGCTGGAAGCCGTGGCCGCTGACATGATCCGCGTGTTTGAGCGCAGGGGCCGCGTACTTTTTTGCGGAAACGGCGGCTCGGCAGCAGATGCCGCACACCTGGCCGCCGAGTTTTCAGGCCGGTTTTACATCAACCGTCCACCCCTGGATGCAGACGCTCTGCATGTAAATGATGCATTTCTGACCGCCGTTTCCAATGATTTTAACTACGATACGGCTTTTAGCCGGGCCCTGGAAGCTAAAGCACGCTCAGGGGATATGCTGGTGGCCATCAGCACTTCCGGCTCTTCGGCAAGTGTGATCAATGCAGTAACCAAAGCCAATGTACTGGGCCTTGTAACCGTGTGCTTTACCGGCAGCAGAGGCCATGACCTGGCCGAAATGTGCACGCACAACATTGTGATTCCCTCCGCCGACACACCCCGCATTCAGGAAGCTTACATGTTGCTGGGGCACATCCTGTGCGAATGGGTAGAAGGAAAAATGTTTCCCCATGAAACTCCCTGAATTAAACAGAAACTGGACGCTTTTCCTGGACCGGGACGGAGTCATTAATCAGCGAAAGTACGGCAGCTACATCACCCACCCCAATGAGTTCAGCTTTATTGAAGGAGTGCCGGAGGCACTGGCAGGCCTGAGTAAAATATTCAGCTACCTTGTGGTTGTCACCAATCAGCAGGGCATAGGAAAAGGTATCATGACGGAAAACGACCTGAAAGCCGTACACACATGGATGCTGAATGAGGTGGCCTCTGCAGGTGGCCGCATTGACGGTGTATTTCACTGCCCCAACCTCGAAAGCGACAACGCACCGTGCAGAAAGCCCAATACCGGCATGGCTATGGATGCCCGCAATGCCATGCCCGGCATACGTTTCCGGTACAGCGTGATGGTGGGCGACAGCCATACGGATATGGTTTTTGCGCGTCGCCTGGGCATGCTGGCAGTACTGGTAGGTGAGCATGAGAGCGTGACTTCCCAAACCCCTTATGATGCGAAGTACGACAACTTGCATAGCTTTTACGCTGATGTAAGCGGAGGTAATCATGGTGTGGGATAACTTTTTGTGGACTTCGCTCCGCGAAGTGGTAGCCGGATAAGCTCGGTAAACTTATTGCCCCGAAAAAGCCTTAGTTGTGCAATAGACCAATTATTGTCAAAATGAATCTCAACTTTATCAGGCAGGGAACAGGACCTGACCTTCTAATACTCCATGGATTTCTTGGCAGCCTCGACAACTGGCAAACCCAGGCTCGTATGCTGGCAGAGCATTTTACGGTTTGGACCATCGACCAGCGCAACCATGGCCGGTCACCACATACCGGACAGCATAGTTATGAGCTGATGGCAGCAGACTTGCTTCAGTTTTGCCGCGATCAAGGTTTGCATACTTTTTACCTGCTGGGGCATTCCATGGGTGCAAAAACAGCCATGTACTTTGCCCGGGAACACGCTAACTTTCTGACCGGCCTGGTACTGGTAGATATGGGCGTGAAAGCTTATGTCGGCGGCCATGAAAAACTGCTGGAAGCCCTGAACGAGCTTCCGGTAGCTGAACTTAGCAGCCGCACGGAAGCCGATGAAAAGCTGGCGGCAAAAATTCATGAGCCGGGAGTGCGGCAATTTTTACTCAAGAGCCTGGCCCGCAATGAACCGGGCGGATTCCGATGGAGATTTAACCTGGATGCCCTCACCCGCAACTACGATGAAGTACTCAAGCCGTTTGTTACCGACACTTCCATTGTTGTACCCACGCTGTTTGTGCGGGGAGGCCGGTCGCCATACATAACTGATGAAGACTGGGACAGCATTCAATCAATGTTCCCGAGGGCCACATTGAGTACAGTGGAAAGAGCCGGCCACTGGGTGCATGCCGAAGCCATCAACCCATTTATGGAAACGGTTTCCGGATTCCTGAAAGAGCATCCACGGTAGCCGTTAAGGATAGGGATCAGCGGCCTGCAGTTCTTTTCTGATGGCCGCGGGTAGCTTGTCGCGGATGAGGCGGTACGAAGTGAGTAAATGCCCGGCCCAGGTTTCACGGTCATAAAACAAGGGATGCGGAACCATTACCCAGTGAGCTCTGGCCAGATATGGAGCAGGGCTTATCTCAGGGTGGGCGGTCATTTCATCAAATAAATGGATAGGCACTTTGAAGGTTACTTCGTGCGGGGGTTCCAGTTCTATAACGCTGAACATCTTTTTTTCAACCAGCATGCACAGATTGGTGCCCCATTTTATGTCCTCCGAGGTACCCGGAAGCGATAAACAAAAGGTTCGAATGTGATCAAAATCAGCCATGGCAACAATATTTAAGTGTCCAGAATAAAGATAATGTAAGGGGGAATGCGACATTCAGCCATGGCTTTTGTTCGCTCTTCTTCCACCAGACGGGGCTCAAATACTTCCATTAACTTAAAGCCCGCACCGGCAAAAAGCGCTTCATAGCGGGACCGGGAACGCCAGTAGTCCTTAAAAGGCTGAGTAAGTCCTTTCAGGTGAACAGAAACCTCCATGCCTTCGTACGGCA
>JBJHCA010000071.1:0-17548 GCA_050485785.1 Saprospiraceae bacterium
CAGTAGGAGGCAGCTATGCTGGTTGCGAAGGCACCATCACTTATACTTATACCTACACGGATTGTGCAGGACACAGCCATGACTGGGTATATACATACAACGTGGAGGTAGCCAATTTTGCAAGTAACATACCGGCGAATACCAGTAATATGATCAGCTGCCCTGATGAAGCCTTTACCCCAACAGCCCCGATTGTGACAGATGTTTGCGGTAATGTACTCTTCCCTGGAGATGCTGTGATCAGTGGCACATTTGATGGTTGCGAAGGCAGTATCATTTACACGTATACTTACACAGATTGTGCAGGAAACAGTCACAACTGGTCACATACTTATATCGTCAATTACCAGGGCGGACTGGCTGCACCTTCCAATGGATCAGCAACTATTAGCTGTCCTTCAGAAGCTGTAGTTCCCGCAGCTCCGGCATCAATCACTGATGCCTGTGGCAGAACTGTTGAAGCAGAACTGGTTGGTTCGGTAGTAATTCCCGGCACAAGCGGTTGCAGTGGTCAAGTTATCTGGGTATACCAGTACACTGCATGTGACGTCACAACTTCCGTAGACTGGAACTTTACTTACAACATTGTAAACAACAATGTTCTTGTATGTCCTGAAGACATGGAGGTTTGTTACAACGATGATCCATTTACACTGCCTCACGACCCTGTTATGGGTGGAGTTTTCTCCGGCACCGGAGTAGAGAACGGCATATTTGATCCTGCTGTGGCAGGTCCGGGTAACCATGTTATTACCTACACCAACAGCGATTGTGCAGATTGCATCGTTGTGTGCACATTTGATATCTTTGTGTTTGGTGAAGAGTTTTGCGGCTCACCAGAACCGGAAGAGCCTGAGGTTTTAACGGTCAGCCTGATTGTTGGCCATGCTTCGGGTAATACCGGCGACATTGTTGATGTACCGGTTACCGTGAACAACTTTATCAACATAACATCACTGCAATTCGCTTTGAATGTAGTTGATCCTGCTGTTGGTCAGATTGTCGGACTGTCAGATTTCAATCTGCCGGGCATGACAGAAGCCAACTTTGATACGGATAACAAAACAGTATCATGGCAGCACATTCCGGGCGAAAAGGTTACCCTTGCAGACGGGTCAGCCATATTCACCATTCAGGTGTTACTGACCAGTGAGAGCTCAGGTGCTTCCAGTGATCTGATCATTACAGAACAGCCTGTACCTGTGGAGATCAAGGTAATTTACAATGAGGAAGTCTCTATTTTACCTGAGGATTTCGTAATCCTGTTTGACGGATCAATTACCGTGGATATTGGCATTCCGCTGATCCTTGAGATTGGCGGTAACATCATCACTGAAGATGGCCAGCCGGTTAATATGACAATGATGTCGATCAGTGGGGGAATGAATGCCACACAGGAAACAACGGAGCATGGTTCATACCTGTTTACCGGTGTACCGTATGGTTCGAATGTGTCTATCGATGGACATAAAGACATCAACCCGCTGAATGGAATCACCACCTTTGACGTAGTACTCATTATCCGTCATATTCTTAACGAGGAGACACTGGGCTCACCGTACAAGAAAATTGCAGCCGACCTGAATGACAATGGCGTTATAGAAATTGCCGACGTGCTGCAGTTGAGGAGAATGATCCTGTTTATCGATCTGGATTATCTGGATCCGTTTACTGCAGTGAAGAACAACACATCCTGGAGGTTTGTGAAGCCGGGCGTAGTAGATCCCTCACCCACATCCATGATAGTACCTGCGTTTGAGGAGTACAGGGCATATAACAATGTAACACAGAGCCACTATAATGCACACTTTATCGGTGTTAAAATTGGCGATGTGAACAACACTGCCCTGGGCGCTGCCATGGAGCCACAGACCGGAGACAATGCCCATGCCATCCACTATCGCAACAGTCTGGTGTTTACAGCTGATAATCAGTATGTGCACAAGGGACAGGAGTACGAAGTGGAGTTCAGGGCCAATGACTTTACCGGTGTGGAAGGCTTCCAGTACACGTTTAGCTTTGATGCCGCACGGTTGAAGTTTGAGGAACTGGTACCCGGACAATTGAAAGGCATGAACCGGAATAACGTAGGTACCCGCTATGCAGCGGAAGGCCTGATTCCGGTGAGCTGGAACGAGCGCGATGCCGATCTGGAGCGGGGAGAAGTGATGTTTAGCTTCCGCTTTACAGCACTGGACAACGGTTACCTGCGTGAAATGATGGATATTACATCAGACCTTATCCGTATCGAAGGATATTCCATGGACAATGACTACCTGAACATTCAGCTTAACTTTACTGATATTCAGACTGTTGCCGGCGAATTTGCTCTTTATCAAAACGAACCCAATCCGTTTGAAACATATACTCATATTTATTTTGCGTTACCGGATGCAAGTGATGCAATATTGAGTATCTTTGACGTTAGCGGCAGACTCATTTATGAACAGAAAGGAGAGTATCCACAAGGAATGAATTCAATTCGTATTGACCGCAAAGACGTTCCCGTTAGTGGAGTGCTCTTATACCAGCTTAGAACAAATAACCACTCAGCAACATTGCGTATGATTGCTCAGTAAAGACAGTGCATGTGTTTATTGCATTGGTTGATGGAGGTCGCCCGGAGAAGTTCGGGTGGCCTTTTTTCATTGAGTGCCTCCGGTTTTTACCTGTACACCTGATCGTATCTATTATACCGGACAGTGCTAAATTGACCACTCAGGCACAACAAAGAGTGATCAAAAATAAAACACACCAAAAAACACCGTTTTCCCCAAACTTAAAACCCTAAATCAGGGCAACACAAAATAGCGCTTCGAATCACCGGCCATAGCGAATGCGTTCTGTATCTTTGCCGGCTATAAAGAAAAACCATGTCGTTTATTGATGAATTGAAATGGCGGGGAAGTTTTCAGGATATGACCCCAGGGCTTGAGCAACTGCTTAAGGGGCAGAAAGTTAAAGCCTACATTGGATTTGATCCCACAGCTCCTTCGCTTACCATTGGTAATTACTGCCAGATCATGACCCTCAACCTGTTCCAGCGTGCCGGCCATATCCCTTATGTGCTGATGGGCGGTGCAACAGGGATGATCGGTGATCCCTCCGGTAAAGATGCCGAGCGCAACATGATTGAGCAGGATGTGCTGGAATCCAACCTCAGCCGTCAGGCCATGCTGATGCGGAAATTCCTCGATTTCGAAAAGGGCAGCCATGCCGCCGTGATGGTGAATAATGCAGACTTTTACCGGAATATGAACATCCTTAGCTTCTTGAGGGATGTAGGCAAGCACATAACCATAAACTACATGCTGGCCAAAGAGTCGGTACAAAACAGGCTGAATACAGGCATTTCATTCACCGAGTTCAGCTATCAGCTTATACAGGCCTACGACTTTTATCATCTGTACCAAAACCACGGGGTGCAGGTTCAGATGGGTGGATCCGATCAGTGGGGTAATATTACTGCAGGCACGCATTACATTGGCAAAAGACTACCTGATGCTCAGGCACATGGTTTGGTAACCCACCTGCTGACCAAAGCAGACGGTAAAAAGTTCGGCAAGTCGGAGCAGGGGAATATCTGGGTAGATCCCGAAAGAACTTCGGCCTATCAGTTTTACCAGTTTTGGCTCAATGCCGGCGATGATGATGTGGTGCGGTTTAACCGCTTCTTCACGCTGCGAAACCGCGATGAAGTGGAACACATGGAATCACTGCAGCAGGATGATCCCGGTGCAAGGATCCTGCAGAATGCACTGGCTCAGGAGATGACGGAAAGAATTCACAGCAGCGAAGCAATGGCTTCGGCCATGGCCGTTTCACAGTTGCTGTTCGATAAAAACGCAGACCATGCTATGATTCTGGGCATGAAAGAACCTGTGCTTCGCATGCTGGCCGGGGAAATCCCCTCCTTTACCGTTCCCGCGGCTTTGTTTGACGGCCCGGGCCCCGGCATACTCGATCTTTTTGCAGAGCACACTTCCATTTGCAGCAGCAAAGCTGAAGTACGTCGATCCATCCAGGCCAATGCCGTCACCATCAACAAACTCAAAATCACCGACCCTTCATTAGCCATAAACAGAGTAAACCTTCTCCATCAGCGCTATATGCTGGTAGAAAATGGCAAAAAGAACAAGTTTGTCATCTGTATCAACTAAGTATTTTTTGGGTTGATATATAGCTCTTTGTGGGCTCGCTACGCTCGCTGTGAAAGGGTAGTGGACAAAAGTTGCACAGGTTACATTCCCGGGGATAGCCTTAGCCTGCAACTTTTAGATGCCCAACACCATCAGAATTTCATTTGCAAACTGGCAGACAACCCGTACCGGTTTGCTGATCGGTACGGCATATATGCATCAATGTTGAGTTTCAGACTGAAAAGCGGAGTCAAATGGGTGTAAATCCCCCAGGTGATGGCTGATTCAGTTTTTGCCTGCAGCGTGTAATTCCATTGTTGCCACCGGGTGTACAACATTACAGACTCACTCCAACGAACACCACCGGTAAAATACATGCCGGCAATAATCTCTTTATCCTCCGGAAAAGCTTCGGTTTCAAGCTTGCCCTGCTGATATTCAGCCGCAAAGTAGAGATGGCCATCCTCGTATTGGAGGTCTGCGCCATACAGGGTTCTGGTTCCGCGCAGCATTGGACCGATTGAACCGCTCACCCGACCCGGTGAATTTCCGTGCGATGCACTTACGGCTGACTGAAAAGCCTCTGTCATGTTGTATTGCACGCGGCCAATCCAGTAAACATGCCGGTTGTTGCCCGTATTGAACCCCAATCCATTGAATCCGCCCAAATAATATTCCCATTGCCGCCAGTTCCCTTCTGCCGCAATGCCCAACTCACGGGACGCCAGAAGCAGACGGGTGATTTCAGCACGGGACGTAAAATGATGATCAACCGGTTTGGGTATATAATCAAGCGATTGGTTCGGTTTCATGGCACCGGCCTGAATCCTGTACAATTCACTGAATCTGTAGCCAATAAAGGCATCCAGCAATACTGGCTCAGGAGCCACATCAAAAAATATGCGGTAGTAAAATCCCGAATCGATAATTCCACTGAAACTCAGCCGCGCCGTTCTGGCTCTGAACGAATAAGCTTCAACGCTTCCATTCTCCAGCAGTGAAATCCCTGCATCCACCTGCACAAACATATTCAGCGTGAAAAATGGCTTTTGAAGATGCTGCCGCATTACAGCTTCAGTAGACAGAGTATCCTGCGCAAGAGCCCCACTCATGGATATGAGGGAGTAAAGAAGCACCGCAGTGTACTTGTTTATTCCCCGCATGATTCACATTTTGCTGATCAAACAATCACACAATATACCGGTTTGCGGGGAATGACGGCCAAAGCTGCCCATTAACCAGGCAATAATCAGTGTGGCCTGGATTTAAACGTTTTGGCTATCGCGTGGTATTTTTTTCCGCAGCAAAACTTTCCAAATCAGAGAAGTTCTTCTCCCTCAGCGCAATATGCAGACTGGAGACGGTTGCCGGATCAAAATGGTACGGGTATGAATTAGCTATTTTTAGATGATGTATAGCTCTTTGTGGGCTCGCTCCGCTCGCTGTGAAAGGGCAGAGGGTTTACCTGATTGTGAAGTATACCCTCTGCCTCTTCAATGTTAAACCAGTTCGCAGCTACCGCCATGGCAACTGATAGCCCCATATTTGCCAATATCTTCAAACTGCGGTTTGGAAAGTATGGTGCCGAAATCAACGGGCTTAAAATTCCTGTTGATCACATGCCATTTATGCCACAGGTGTATGTCTTTCATACAATACAATGTCCGGGTGAGGTCACCGTTAAAAAAGTTGCGTGAAAACTTTCGAGCCCGCCTTATCCAGTCCTTCTGAAGCAGTGTTTTTTCACGGGTACCGACCAGTTGCTTGGTATCGTCCACCAAATAGGATGTCGCTTCCCACAGGTCATCGTTAAAATAGTGCAGACCGTCTACTATAAGACCCGACATAAAAATAGAAGCGTCCCCGTATTTGTCGATAATCTCCTGAGTGCTCAGCACTGAAGTAAATGGCGCCTGGGTATAATCTTTGTCACCGTATTGTGAAATGAAGGACACTGCGGCAAAATTTTCTTGCCTGTGGTAAATGTAACTCACAATGTTTTCAATGTTGTCAATAATCACCGTATTGCTCACATTGTGAGAAGTTTGAGGGTGGTAACACAACTCCTCCCGTTTGCCGGCAGCTACCCAGGAATTCTGAACCAGTTCTATCAGTTGAAGATGTTTTACACCCTGCATCTCATCTTTGATGATCACGTGTTCGTCGTTTTCACACGGGCAGTATACTACATAATCGGAGTTGGTTGACGACCAGCGGGAATCCTCTATCATATCGGGCATGTGCTTTTCCAGGTATTTGGCAGTTTCAGATTCTTTGTTGAGCTGCATAATTCTGAAATACCTGCGCGAATGCTCAGGGTGAATACCCGATGAAGTCTGAAGTATGACCGATGCATTACCTGAAGGCTTTACTGTGGTGGTTCTGGCTGCTTTATTGATACCAATCACGTCAGCTACTTCCTCATTGGTCAGTTTCACTATTTCTGCACCGGTTTTCAGTATGTCCTCGTTAAACAGCTCCGGCCGGCTCATCCATCCGGTAACGGATATCCCCAGCAAAGCCTCTCCCTTTACAATGTCTTCTGTTTGCCTGCCCAGGTACGGAAATGAAGCATACCCCGCCTGCAATGTACCTAAAATGGCCGCTTTGCGGCATAAGCTGTAAAACTTGTCCTCACTGAAGCGCCCGGCTTTATCGGTACAGGCAGATGCATTCAGTTCATTGAGATTGCAAAACTGAAACACGGCTTCACTTCGATCTTCAATCTGGCTGTAAAAGTTAAATCCAATCTCAAAGCAGGGGTTGAATATCTCGTCCTCGTGATTCATCAGCACAAAGCCAATGTCATTGTCTCCATCGTTCATGGCCACTAGTTTCCTGAATTCTTCTTCACTGAAACTGTGCTTGAGCAACCCTACGGAGTTGTTGCTGCGCGCTCTCCAGGGGTGATTTTCGCGCCATTTGCCGGTTTTGGCGTACAACATGTCTTCATCGTCACGGTCAATAATCACATTCATGGCACTCCTGCGAACACCTCCGCTGAGTACGGCATCCGACAGATGCATGAATAGGTCGTAAGCCACTATGCTGGTAAACCTGCCGGGGTTATCACCCAGCAATTTTTCAACGCGCTCCAATGATTGCTTCAAACCCTCGTATCCCGGGGCTTTGAATCCGCCTGATATGTAACTGCCCTTGGGCCTGATCTGCGAGAAGTCAAACTTGATCTGATATCCAAAGTACTCACCGTACAGCGAGGGGTGTTCGCAAAATGAACTCAGCAGTATCTTGACGGCCTCAGCCCATCCCTCAATGGAGTCGGGTACTACAAATAATTTCACATCCTGATGTCGCCGGCTAATGCTAGGAAGCTGCTCAACGAATTTTCGCTTTAATGATACACCCAGTCCGGCCCCGCAAAGTAAAATGTAAAATCCTTTGTTGAACACATCCGGTGAATAGGCATAGGTGGTACAACAATTGTACATCCTGGCGTGGTGCTTCATTATAGCCTCCCCCCTGAATTGCAAATTTCGCTGAGACGACAAAAGCTCCTTACCGTGATATGCCCCACGAACTTCATCCAAATACGCATTCACCCTGTCGCCGTAATAACTGTGGTGGGTTTCCATTACTTTGTCACAAGCTTCCGTCCAGGTTTCATACCTCCCGTTTGAAGCATCCCATTTGAGATAATCGGAATACAACTTCAGTTCCGATAAAAATGCCTTGCCGTTAAATTTTTTCATTATGTCCGGTTTTAATCTTTGAATACAATATTGATTGCACAACAATACCTCCCGCAAAAAAGCGGAGGGTAGGATGTTGTTGACTAAGCTCGTGTAATGGGGTGTGTTACAGAGGTGTGCAGTAACTTCAGGGCAAAGCTATGGTATACCTTTGGGCTTGCAAAAGTTTTTCACAAAGAGTTATCCACACCTAAAAATTTGGATGTTGGTAAAAATAGTTCTATTTTGTCCTGAATTACGGACAGGTTGTGTATACCTAAGTTCATGGGCATTGCTCCCGGTTCAGGTATGTATCACCTTTCGGGGAGTTTTTATCCGGCGTACAACCAGTAGCGAATAATGAAACTGAAGCTCAACAAATGATCTGTAAACCAGGGGATTATATTGTGAGGCAGAAAAAGTTAAGAAAACTCTAAAAATAATCGGATAAAAATGTCCTTTATATTGGAGAGAGGCTTATCTTTGTGCGTAAATAAAGGAAAGTATGTTCTCCAAAGCATGTCAGTATTCGATAAAAGCCGCCATTTACCTAGCTTCTAGGAGTGAGGATAACAGCCGGGCGCGGCTACAGGAAATAGCCGGAGCCATTGGCAGCCCGGAGGCTTTTACCGCTAAAATACTGCAGCAGCTGGTGCGAAAAAAGCTTTTGCAGTCAGTTAAAGGCCCTAACGGAGGTTTTGATCTGATGCAACATCCTGAGCGGATAACACTGTATGAGATCGTGGAGGCCATCGACGGCCGAAACCTCTTTGAAGGTTGTGCCCTGGGCTTGAAAATTTGTTCTAATGAACATCCATGCCCGGTACATCACAAATTCAGAGCAGTCAGGGATCATCTGACGGGCATTCTCCGCACTACCAACATTGTTGAAGCGGCCGGTACTGTATATGCCGGAGATACTTTTCTGAAGATTGGCCCCGATTTTTTCGGGACTAATAAAGATTAAAAGGTCTAAAAATCAGTAGCCATGAGAAACGAAACATTATTAAACACCAAGGTTGGCCGGATAGTGGCCGATGATTTCAGAACCGCTGCAGTGTTCAGCATGTACGGAATCGATTTTTGCTGCAAAGGCGGCACCACTTTACAGGATGCTTGTGATTATCATCAGGTAGAACCTGCACTGGTCATAGAGCAGATCCAAAAACTACAGGAAGAGCCCCGTCCTTACGGGTATGCCGACCTGACCATGGAGGAGCTTATCCATCATGTTCAGGATGTTCACCACACTTATGTTCGCAATACCGTTCCGCTATTGCAGGCATATCTCGATAAGCTTTGCAGGGTGCACGGCGAACGCCATCCTGAGCTTTTCAGCATCAATAAGGAGTTCAGCCTGATGGCCGGCGATCTGTTTTCCCACATGCAAAAGGAAGAACAAATTCTGTTCCCTTACTTGCTGGCCATGTACCGTGCCCATGCAGACAACTTTGAACTGAGCCCGCCTCATTTTGGCCATGTTGACAATCCCATTACAGTAATGGAAGATGAGCATGACCGCGCAGGAGAGCACCTGTGGGCAATTTCAAAATATTCCAATGACTATACTGCTCCGGCTGATGGTTGTCAGACTTACCGGGTAGCCTATGCCATGCTCAAGGAGTTTGAAAGTGACATGCATACGCATATCCATCTTGAAAACAACCTTATTTTCCCGGCAGGAAGGGAGATGTATAACCAACTGGTTAAAACTAAAGCTTCCGGGACTGCATCAAATTTTTCAACACCGGACAATGCTGCAGAGCCTCAGCATAACATAGAGGATGAAATGCCCAATGCATGCTGTTTTATCCCCGGCAAAAACAACGTATAACACCCAATACCCGGAACCGGGCCACTGAACCATGAAAGAAGCCAATCCAGTATTGCCGACACCTGTTACCGAAAAAGAAATCATGCCCTGGTTTAACTGGGCATTGGGTCTCTTTTTGCTGGCCTCCATCATGGGCCTGGCCATGCGGTATGTTTTTGTGGGGCAGTTACCCGGCCTTTATTTCAGCAATCTCAAGCACGGTCACTCCCATGTGGCTATGCTGGGCTGGTCAGTTTTGGTTTCCGCCGGTTTATTGATCGCCTTTTTTGTGCGTCATTCCCGGCATTTGCCCTGGTACCGGCTTATACTTGGAGCCAATGTTGTGAGTGCCGTTGGCATGGCGGTCAGTTTTACCATTCAGGGATATGGCTTGTACAGCATTTCATTCAGTACGCTCCACATTTTGACCGCTTACTTTTTTGCCTGGGCATTCTACCGCGATATGCGGAACAATGATACTCACCCGGTAGCCCGAAAGTTTGCGCTTTGGAGTGTATTCTGGATGCTGTTTTCAACAATCGGGATCTGGGCTATAGCCCCGGTGGATATCATGCTGGGTCGACTGCATCCGTTGTATTATATGAGTATTCAGTGGTTTTTGCACTTTCAGTTAATGGGCTGGTTCACTTATGTAGTGCTGGCTGCTTTGTACAAGTATCTTCATAACAAAGGGTATAATATCAATATCCCCAACTACGCTTTCTGGATGTTTCAGGTTTCGCTGATGCTCACCTATGCATTGAGTGTAAGCTGGAGTACCCCGGGTAATTACCTGTTTTACTTTAATGCCGTTGGCGTGGTATTGCAGTTGTTTGCCGTTTGGATCATGCTCAAACCTGTATGGCACGCGTTCAAAGCCGGTGCATTCAGCAGCGCCTCTTTTATGGGGTACATGGTTCTGGCCGGCATTGCCATACTGGCGCTGAGGGTAGCTGTACAACTGGCCGTGGTTTTTCCCGCAGTGGCCGTCATATCTTATACCATCAGATGGTATGTGGTGGCATTCATCCATTTGGTGATGCTGGGAACCTTCACGTTTATGGCTGCCGGATTGATGGGTTCAGCCGGTTATCTGACCAATTCTAAAATCTCCCGCATTGGCTGGGGCATATTTTTCATCGGATTTTTAATCACTGAGCTGCTCATGTTTGTACAGGGTACCATGCTGTGGATGCGCATGGGTTTTATGCCCTGGTTTCATCAGCTCATGTTTTACTTTTCAAGTTTGTTCCCGTTCGGACTGTTACTTGTTGTCTGGGCGCAATTTTTTCAATCACGTAAACCTGCTTTTTATCATTCCGTAAAACCATTAAAAAATTTTTGAACCATGAAGTACCTCTTGTTTTCCTTTCCGCTTGTCCTGCTCTTCTTTTTAATGTCGTGCGGCGGCGAAGCCAACCAAACTCAAACCACCCGCGAAGGTCAAACTGCGCGTAGTGCACCCAAAGTTGAACGCAAAGCTGATCCCCGGGGAATTGGTGAAATAACCCATGTGGAACTGACTGAACCTCTCGATCAAACCATGATAAAGCTGGGTCAGGCCATCTCCGACATGAAGTGCGCCTCTTGCCATAAATACGAGGTAGAGGACAGACTGGTAGGGCCGGGCTTCAAAAACGTTACCAATAAAAGAAGCCCTGAGTGGATCATGAACATGATCACCAACGTAGATGTGATGCTGGATGAAGATCCGGTGGCCCGTCAGCTGCTCGAAGAATGCCTTGTGAGAATGCCTAACCAGAACATCTCACTGGAAGAAGCCAGGGATATCCTGGAGTTTCTCAGGTATAATGATGAAAAACACGCCGGCAAACGCGATGGCGGTGTCATATAGGTGAAGCCGGTTTTTCGACCACCTAAAAATTTTACAACTAAAAAACACTTACTATGAAAAACACTTTTTTAATGCCGGTTTTGATTGTTATGGGCATCCTTGCTCTCTATTCATGCCGGCCCCAGGCTCCGGGTGTAGCTATTACCGCTGATGCTGCCAGCAGAGTGTATGTAGCTCCCGGTGAACACGACGAATTTTACAACATCGTTTCGGGTGGCTTTAATGGCCAGGCCAGCGTTGTCGGGCTTCCGTCCGGAAGGGTATTCAAGATCATTCCCGTGTTCTCGCTTCATCCCGAAAATGGTTGGGGATTCTCTGAGGAGTCCAAGCCCATGTTCAATACTTCATTTGGGTTTGTACCCTGGGATGACCTCCACCACATCGCCATTTCTACCACTAATGGTGAGCATGATGCTCGTTGGGCTTTTGCCAATGCTAACAACACTCCGCGGATTGCCCGTATCGATCTCACAACGTTTAAAACCGTAGAGATCATCGAGCTTCCCAATTCCGGCGGTAACCACTCTTCGCCATTTATTACGGAAAACACGGAGTACGTTCTTGCCGGTACGCGGTTTAGTGTACCCTTTGGCTCGGATGCCGATGTTGATGTTCCCATTGAAACCTATAAGGAGAATTTCAGAGGGGTGATGAGCTTTGTTAGTGTTGACAGCGAAAGCGGCCAGATGGAGCTTGCATTTCAGCTTGATGCGCCGCCGTTTAACTACGACCTTGCCCGTGCTGGAAAAGGTGTATCACATGGCTGGTTCTTTGTATCATGCTACAACACCGAGCAGGCACATACGCTGCTGGAAGTTAATGCTTCTCAGCGCGACAAGGACTTTATTATGGCCATCAACTGGAAAAAAGCAGAGGAATATATCCGTCAGGGTCATGGTCGCAGGGTGCCTGCAAATTACGCCCATAACATTATGGATAAAAACAGCCACATTGCCACTTCTACCATGATGAATGAAGTGTTGATGCTTGATCCTTCAGAACTGGAAGGCATTATGTATTTCATTCCCTGTCCAAAGTCACCCCACGGTTGCGACGTTAGCCCTGACGGTGAGTTCATTGTGGGCAGTGGTAAACTGGCTTCCTTGATCCCGGTATTCTCTTTCAGCAAAATGATGGAGGCTATCGAAAATGAAGACTTTGAAGGCGATGTAAACGGTATGCCAATTCTTAACTACGAGTCTGTTTTGCACGGCGAAGTGGTTCGTCCGGGCCTGGGGCCCCTCCATACGGAGTTTGACGACAAAGGCAATGCCTACACTTCCATGTTCGTATCTTCCGAGATCGTGATGTGGGACCTTCAAACCCTTGAAGTGATCGATCGTGCACCTACTTATTATTCAGTTGGTCACCTGATGGTTCCCGGCGGACCAACAGCAAAGCCTCACGGCAAGTATTTGGTAGCTTACAACAAAATTACCAAAGACCGCTATCTGCCAACAGGGCCTGAGCTTTGCCACTCTGCACAGTTGTTTGATATCTCCAACGGCAGGTTAGAACTGCTTCTGGATTTCCCCACTATTGGTGAGCCGCATTACGCCGAAGCTTTCCCGGCTTCACTTATCAAAGACAAGCAGGTGAGGTTCTATCCCATCGAGAACAATACCCATCCAAGAGCCACAAAACGACCGGCTGATGCCAGGGTGGAACGAGAAGGCAACAAGGTTCATGTTTACATGACTTCTATTCGCTCTCACTTCAGACCTGACAACATCGAAGGGGTTAGGCTGGGCGATGAAGTGTATTTCCATGTGACCAACCTGGAGCAGGATTGGGATGTACCTCACGGATTTGCCATTATGGGCGCCAACAATGCAGAGATCCTCATAATGCCGGGTGAAACGCAAACACTGAAGTGGGTACCGGACAGAGTGGGCATTTTCCCCTACTACTGTACCGACTTCTGCTCAGCACTTCACCAGGAAATGCAAGGCTACCTTCGGGTATCACCGGCTAACAGTAATATTGAACTCAGCTACAGTACCGGCGGGCGGTAAAGCATAAGAATATCAGGGTGTTCAGTGGATTTCAGGTGCGTGCCCGGCTTCGGCCGGGTGCGCCCATCCCTGAGTTAATCCTGACCCGGTGACACGATTACCGGCGTATTATCGAGTAAACCTATTGCGCAAAGAGCCGGCTACACTGCAGAAAATTCTTACTGCAAGCCGGCTCATCGCAAACCAGAAATATTCTCCCATGAGAAAAATAACTCCTCTTAGCCGGATCATTCTTTTGCTTTCGGCTTTGGCGATAATCATAACATATTACGTACCCTTATGGCAAATTCTGCTGTGGGCACCGCAATATCCCGAAGGCCTTTCTATGCAGATATGGATGGACCGGCTTACCGGAAACATTGCGAGTATTAACAACATGAATCACTATATTGGCATGGCGCCTATCAGTGAAGAAATGTTTCCCGAGTTTACCTACATGAAGTACATCATAGGCAGTGTAATGGCTATAGGTATTATTGCTGCCCTGTGGGGGCGCATTGCCGGTCTTGTTTTTTACGTTGCAGTATTACTTTTACTCGGAATAGGCGTTCTCATTGATATGTACATGTGGGGATATGAATACGGACACAATCTTGACCCTACGGCTGCCATCAAAGTGCCCGATATGACCTACCAGCCTCCATTGATCGGCTATAAGCAATTACTCAACTTTCTGGCGTATTCCGGACCCGATACCGGTGGATGGATACTGGGAGGTGTTAGTACTACAGCTATTTTGGTACTGCTATACTAATGGATGCGGATGCGCCGTGCATCCCGCGCAGGATAAAAACCATTAAAACCCTGATATTATGAGAACCATCACCCTGTTTGCTGCACTGTTTATGCTGGTGGCTTCGTGCAATGTAGAGCCACGCCCCATCAAATACGGGGAAGATCAGTGCGAATTTTGCAAAATGACCCTCATGGACCCGCTGTTTGGCGGCCAGTTAGTGACCAGTAAAGGTCGGATCTTCATATTTGACGATGTCAACTGCATGGTCAAATTCATGGATTCCGACGATGGAAAACGACATGAATTTGCACACAAAATGATTGCCGATTACACCACGCCGGAAAATCTGCTGGTAGCTGACTTTGCCTATTTCATCAAAACCGACGAGGTGCGCACACCCATGAACAGCAAAGTAATCGCCGTGCCCGACGATGCCAGTATGCGCGAACTCAAACGCACCCTCAATGGCATTTATCTGAGCTGGGGCGAAATTACCACCGAGTTTAAATGATGTTCAATTTCCCGGTATGAAATCGAGATACCTGCATATGACTTACCGTTCCGGTTCAATTTGGCAAAGGCTGCTCTTTTACGGATCAGGATATCTTTCTTTTTTGTGGATATCTCTTTGTGGGCTGACGCCGGGTATAGTTTGCCGCTTAAACGGAAGTGCAGGCAACAGCTTATATCTTAACTTCCGATCAGTGCCGGGCAAAAATTTAGCACCACTGCACAACACACCTTTGTTGCTCATACCTGTTATTGCCACAATGATGATAATGACTGTCAAACCGGTCACCGCTCAGGAAGTGATTGAAGTGCATCCCGGCCAGAGTATCGGCGAAGCTGTGGATAGAGCCTGCTCTAATGATACCATTCTGATCCATGCCGGCCATTACACTGAGCATCAGATCATAGTGCGAAGGCCGCTCAATATCATTGGACGTGGCAGGCCGGTAATAGATGCTGACCGCCGAGGAGATATATTTCTGATTGCTGCCAAAGATGTATTGTTCAAAGGCCTGCAGCTTCAGCATACCGGAGTTTCCAACCTGAATGACTATGCCGGGATCAAAGTGTATGATTCCTATAACCTGAGGGTTGAAGACGTAGTGTTTGAACATACTTTCTTCGGGATCCACATTTCCAATTCTGAAAACATTTACATAGGGGATTGTACGCTGAGAAGCTATGAAACTCAAAGCCAGCGCACTGCCAATGGCATACACCTGTGGAAATGCAGCCATGCACTGATAGAGAACAATTACGTGTATGGCCATCGCGATGGTATATACCTGGAATTTGTGACTGATGCGGAAACCAATGGCAATGTGGTGGAGTACAATAACCGGTATGGCCTGCATTTCATGTTTTCACATGATAACGCCTATTACCGTAACGAATTCAGGCATAATGGAGCCGGTGTGGCCGTAATGTACACCCGAAACGTCATCATGAAATACAACCTGTTTGAAGACAACCAGGGTACCGGCGCTTATGCAATTTTACTGAAGGATATCAATGACAGCGAAATGCGCTACAACCGCATTGTCAACAATACCATTGGTATTTATATGGAAGGCTCTAACCGGAATGTGATTGAACACAACCTGTTCAGAAACAACGGATGGGCCATTAAACTTTTGGCGTCCAATGACGCCAACAAACTGTTATCCAACAACTTTACAGGCAATACCTTCGATATCAGCACCAACAGCAGACAAGTTACCAATACGCTGAAAATGAACTACTGGGACAAGTATGAAGGCTACGATCTGGACAGAGACGGATACGGAGATGTGCCTTATCACCCGATCAACCTTTACAGCACCATTGTGGAGCGGATACCGGCGGCCATTATTTTGTGGCGAAGCTTTATGGTTACTCTGCTCGACCGTGCCGAGCGGGTAATGCCGGTGATAACCCCCGTAATTATGCGAGATGACAAACCTAAAATGAGACCCCATGATATTGATTTCAAACCTCAATAAGAAGTTCGGAAAGCTTCATGTTCTTCGCGACATGAACATCCACTTTGAAGAAGGTGTATCCTATGCCATGATGGGCCCCAACGGTTCCGGGAAAACAACCCTGATCAAAGCTGTTTTGGGTATGGTGATACCCGACAGCGGCAAAATACTGGTGAAAGGCGAAGACATTAGTGGTCAGTGGAAATACCGCTCAGGAATAGGGTATATGCCTCAGATAGGACGTTATCCCGACCACATAAAAATTGGCCAGCTTTTCAGCATGATCCGCAATATCCGCAAGGATGTAACCGACACCGACGAGCAACTGGTAAAGGAATTTGGCCTGGATACTATGCTCGATAAGACTATGCGGACGCTTTCGGGCGGTACGCGCCAAAAAGTGAGTGCCGCACTGGCCTTCATGTTTAAGCCCGACATTTACATACTGGATGAGCCCACTGCCGGGCTCGATCCCCTGGCCGTTGAAATCCTGAAACGAAAAATTGCCGAGGAACGAGAACTGGGCAAGCTGATCATTATCACTTCGCATATTTTGAGCGATCTGGATGAACTGACCAGTCATGCCATCTACCTGCACGAAGGGAAGGTGTTCTATAACAACACCATCAACGCCCTGAAAAAGGAAACCGGCGAAACGCGGTTCAGTGCTGCCATTGCCCGGTTGATGGAGTGGAGCGAAGATTGGGAAACTGAAAAAGCAACGATGTATGGTTAAGCTACTCAAATATTCACTCATCAATATACTCCGTACGCGGTTTACGCTGCTGTACACGATTTTTCTGATGGTGGCGGCCATCGCCATTTTTCAGCTCGATGCCGATCTCACCAAGGTGAGCATGAGTCTGCTGAACGTCGTGTTACTGGTGGTGCCGCTGGTGTGTATCATTTTTGGAACGGTGCACTTTTACAACAGCTATGAGTTCATGGAACTGATGCTTTCACAGCCGGTCAACCGCAGTACGGTATTTCTCAGTCAGATACTCAGTGTGGGCATTGCCCTTTGTATCAGCCTTATTGTAGCATTTCTGGTTCCTATGCTGATCTTTGGATTTGACAGCAGCCTGTGGACGCTTCTGCTGGTAGGGCTGGCACTGAGCGTTGTATTTACCGGGCTGGCTTTTCTGGCTTCAGTACTCACCCGCGATAAAGCCAAGGCAGTAGGCATAACCTTGCTGTTTTGGGTGTATTTTTCGCTCATTTACGACGGACTTGTACTGTACTTTATTTACACCTTTTACGATTACCCGCTTGAGCGGGCCACACTGGCTCTTGTAATGCTGAATCCAGTAGATCTGGCACGTATTATCACG
>JBJHCA010000072.1:0-17228 GCA_050485785.1 Saprospiraceae bacterium
TAGTACGTCTTCCATAATTAATCGGTTGTTCCTTTCCAGAGTGAGAAAATGATTTTCAGCATGATCCCCGTTACCACCAGATACACGCCAATATCAAACAGCAGGGGAGTACCCGGCTTGCCGATCATCGGTATTTCTATATCAGTCCACAGGCCATGTAAAAAAGGTTGACCCACTACCAGCGGTATTACGCCGCTAAGTACGGCAAAAAGCAATCCCAGGGCGATCAGAAACAATGGTTTTATGCGGTATGTTTTCACGGTTTTTTGAACCCCGTAATTCATGGCATGCAGTATAAAAATAGTGGAGGTAAGCAGGCCGGCTATGAATCCGCCTCCCGGTGCATTGTGCCCCTGAAACAGTAAAAACAGGGAAAAAATGAGGAACAGCGGAACCAGCAACCTCAATGCCGTACTTAAGATCAATGAGTTCATGCAGCTTTCTTTTTTCCTGATTTGGGTTTCAGCTTCAATATTCCATAGACTCCTATAGCCGCAATGGCCAATACAATGATCTCACCCATGGTGTCCAGTGCCCTGAAATCCACCAGGATCACATTCACAACATTCTGACCCTTGGCCAGTACCCAGCTGTTGGCAGCATAATATTCCTTGAGTGGTGAATGCAGCTCAGTACCTGTAATGATCAGCACTACCCAAGTCATAATGCCGCCAAATATCAGGGATATGATAAAATATCGAAGAGCTATAAAACCTTCAGCAAAAATCAGATACCGGGGAAGCTTGTGCAACACCAGCACAAACAACACCACAGTCAGCGTTTCCACCAGAAACTGTGTCATGGCCAGATCCGGTGCCGAATAAATGATGAAGATCATGGAGATTCCGTAGCCTACTACACCCAGCATGGCAATGGCCAGCAGACGGGAAGTGGCCATAACGGTATAAAAACAAGCCAGCAAAACAATGAGGGCCACCACCAGATCATAAATGTAAAAATCACTCCACAGGATACTGATGGAAGGCAGTACAGGGATATCTCTCAGTACATAAAGAGCCAGAATAATAAATGTAATGACGATCACCGAAATGTATATCCTCAGGTAACCGTTCTGCACAATTTTGGTATGCAGCACCGAAAAGCGGTTAAACCACTCCAGATAACGCTCGTATGCATAAGAGGGCTTAATTTGTTCCGGCACTTCCATTTCTGTCAGGGTGCGTCCCAGCGACCGGATGTAGAGGTAGAGGCCGTAGCCGCTGATCAAAGTAATAGCACTCAGCAACAGGACAATGTTAAACCCATGCCACAGATAAAGTTGCAATGGCTCTGCTGCAGGCATCACAGAGGCTGCCGCCTGCGACAGTAAGGGGCTTACCATGAACCCGCCAAGCCCAAAAACTACACAAGCCGCAGCCAGTAATACCGGGCCTGCAAGCAGTGGGGCGGAGGCTTCTTTGACGGGCTTTCCGGCCGTCATAGTGCTTCCCGAAAAAAACACCTTGAGCGATAAAATACATGCTGCTGCCACAAACAGGATGCTGGCCATAAAAATAGCCGAAGTAGCCACAGGGCCGTTAACGCCCATGTAAATGGCCGCTTCGTAAGTGGTTTCCTTACTGATAAACCCAAACAACGGCGGCACACCGGCCATGGACAGACAGGCAATGACTGTGGTCCAGGCAGATACCGGCATGCTGTGCCGCAGGTTACCCAGCTCATGGATATTTCTGGTGCCCGTCTGCTTGTCCACAATACCGGCCATTAAAAACAGGCAACCTTTATACAGGGCGTGAGCCAAAATAAATATGACCGCAGCGTGAATGGCCAGTTCAGTGCCAATACCCAGCAGCAGGGTAAGTAAACCCAGTGCGCTGACTGTGGTATAAGCAAGTATCTTTTTCAAATCGCTCTGTAGCAGCGCAATTACAGCACCCAAAAGCATGGTTACGGCTCCGGCAATAATGAGGCTGGCATGCCAGGCTGTGGTTTCGGCAAATGCAGGACTTAATCTGGCCAGCAAATAAATACCCGCCTTCACCATGGTTGCAGAATGCAGATAAGCACTTACCGGAGTGGGCGCAGCCATGGCCGAGGGCAACCAGAAATGGAACGGAAACTGCGCCGACTTGGTAAAAGCCCCCAGAATGACCAAAAACATGGCCCAAAAGTAAACATCGCTGTTTTCCAGCACCTCGCGCGAAGCCAATACTTCCTGTATCGACATAGTTCCCGTACCCAGATACATCAGCACTATGCCGGCCAGTAGGGCAAGCCCGCCCCCGGCAGTAATCAGCAACGCCTGAAGGGCTGATTTCCGGGAATCATCGTCCTGATTGTGAAACCCGATCAGAAAGTATGAACTGAAACTGGTGAGCTCCCAAAAGATAAACATGGTGATCATGTTATCGGAAAGCACCAGGCCAAGCATGGATGCCATAAACAAAATGAGAGCAATAAAAAACCGGTCAACCTTCTGCTTCCCTTTCATGTACGAGCCCGCATACACCAACACTATGGCTCCAATGCCGGTAATGAGCAATGCAAAAAGCAAACCGAGCCCGTCCAGGTAAAAACTCAGGCTCACCCCCAGAGAACTGACCCAGTTATTGACCTCAAGTACACTGTTTCCCGAGGCTACTTCCCCTGATTTAGACAGAAACCACGCAAATGCCGAGGCCGGCAACAAGGCACTGATCCACCCCGTATGTTGCCGGGCCGCTTTGTAAATTGCCGGAATCAACAGCGCAAGCAAAAACCCGCTGATAATGAAGTACAGCATCATAGTGGAAAAGGGTATTCAGTTAATATCAGACCATAAAGGTATTAACTTGGTCAAAATAGCCTCAATGAAGTGTATTATTTTTTGTTGAGTTTCCGTCCGGATCAAACCTCCTGCATTTCCCTGAAAGGATTTTTCTCCCTGAAACATTGTGCTTGTATGTCAGATATGCATACCCGGAAGACAAAGATTGTCAGTGAACTGGGTGTGCTGTTATATTTTTTGATGGATATCTTTTTGTTGTTCATTTCCCCGGTTTTGGCATTATTCGCGATAGGGTAGCCTTACCGGTAAATAACCCTTAGTTTTGCGGAAAACAACCCAATGAGCAAAGCGGAGCAAACAATACAAAAGCTGTACCGGTCATTTGCAGAGAAGGACTTTGCCGCCATGGCAGCACTGTATCATAAGAAAGCCGTATTCAATGACCCTGTGTTCAGCGATCTCCAATATGCCGAACTCACTGCCATGTGGGAAATGTTTTGCCGGGGAACTCCGTCGCTAAAGGTCACGCTGCTTGATATTACATCGCTCAATGGACATGTCACGGCCAGGTGGCAGGCTGAATATGTGTTTCCGGCTACAGGCCGGAAGGTGGTGAACAGGATTAAAGCGGAGTTCACTTTCAAAGATGGATTGATATACCAGCATACTGATCACTTCAACTTTTACCGGTGGGCAGTGCAGGCTTTTGGCCTCCGGGCTGTCCTGCTGGCCTGGCTGCCCGTTTTCAGACAAAGAGTGAAATACTATGCCATGCACAATTTGTTGCGCTTTATGCAAAACCGCAGCCAATCCGCCGGAAAAAATTAAAACTCCTCCCTGATGCCCTTCAAAATTTCAATCAAATCTTTCACGGGCTCAATCCCTTCCGTTTCGCCGCCTCCATAGCGGATAGAATGATCTTTACTTCCATGTATGATGTGAAGTGTATAATCACAACCGTCAAAGCTGATATCCATACTATTCAGTTCAATTTGCTCAAAAACTTCAAAGTCCAGTTCAGCAGATAATAATGCCCATGTAGCCGGATCAGTCAGAACAACCGTAGTATCCGACTGGATTTGATGCTGATCGATGAAAACGGTTTCATCGGCATTCACATACATGGTAAAATTTCCCGAATTCCAGCCACATTCCAGCGCAAAATAATATTCAGTATCCGGAATTACGACATCATCAACGGGCACAGTCTGCTCGCAAGCCTGAAAGGCAAAAGCCATCAGCAAGATCATCCCAAGGTAAAAGACAGCAGATTTCATGAGCACAGCATTTTGATATTACGTGAATATAAGAATAAATTGTTAAGCCCCCAAACAATTCGGACACGGTTACGAAAAAATTTCAGTACCATCGTGCAAACAGGTGACCGCATCTCCAATAACCTGCATATGCAAGTTGAGGTGTTGAGGCAGTTTGAAGTGAAACGCATGAGTCGGTTTCGACTGAAATGGGTGGGTCAATATGGGGCGATAATATCAGTTTGCTACCAATTGTAAAGATTTCATTCTCTTATCATATCAAACCTGCCAAGGCTTAAAGATTTAATAATTCCGGTTGAGCGCTCTTTAACCCTTGCTTCGAAAATACCCGCATAAATACTGTCAGATGCCTTTGTAAAATATACAAATCCGGCATCAATAGAATCTGACAGATATGATGGGAGGAGGCCTTTATAAAGCATACTAAAATATGAATCGGGATATGCCCCAATAGGTATAACCTTATGTTCTACTATATTTTCAAATCTGATTCCGATTCTAAATTCATAGGGCTGTGAGAAAGTGCAGGTTGCTGCTCTTAACATCAGATGCTTTCCGTGATCGGCTGAATTTGAGACATATACTTCATTTCCGGCTGTACAAATTCCAAATATACCTGGTGAAGGTTTATAATAACCTTCAATAACAATAGCTTGGTTTTCTTCCATAAGACAAGCAAAAAACCATTTTACCCTTTTCGCTCAGTACTGGCAAAACTTTATATGGATTGTTCTTTATACACCCCGGAAATGCCATAAACAAAAGCCATTTAAAAGACCAAATATTTATATTAAAGGTACTCATAATCTGCTGTTTCTGCTTTCCAAAAGATTAAATGTAAGCTAAGAACCGGGAATCTGGAAAAAGTAAAATTTTTTTTCACCCGAGATCACTGCCATCCAAAAGTTTTGGTAGTTTACGACAAAATGCCTTCAAAGTCAAATGTTTGCAGAGCCAATCTTGTTTGGTATGCGGAAATATCCCTGTTAAAAAGTATTATAGGTGGGGGGGGGGTACAAAAATACGGCATTCTCATGCTCTATTTTTTTCAACCATTCGGATGGTCTTCAACGTGACCGGCTCAGCCCGGCTTTGTAGGCACGGGATCCGGTATAACGCCCTGCATGATTTTTTTGCAATCCAGCTTTTCAAGAACTTCGGGAATGTCATCCCGGTCGTCTGTCATTACCCAAAGCCGGTCGCCTGCTTCCAGACGGGTGGTTCCCCTGGGCGTAATGTATTCATCATTTCTCCGCATCAGCACTATAAGTGCAGAAGCCGGCAAATCAAGCTCTACAATGGACTTGCCCAGCACTTTACAATCCACGGGCACTTCAAGCCGTATCAGTTCTTTGCGGAAATGTTCGGTAAGCTCCTGCTCAAGTGGATATAATTTTGGCGGCGGTTCCTTGCGCTGTACTCCCAGAAGCCTGGCTACCGGAGTGAGGGTGGTGCCCTGTAATGCTACGGAAAGAATGACGATAAAAAAGACGATGTTGAATATAAACGCAGATTCGGGAATGCCATACAGCAATGGATAAGTTGCCAGGATAATGGGAACGGCACCACGCAATCCAAGCCACGACAAAAACAGGTTTTCTTTGATGGGCGTACGGAAAAAAATCATGCTGCTAAACACTCCGATCGGCCGAGCAATAAACATGAGGAAAAGTGCAATGAGAAGCCCGGTACCCATTACGGGTAAAATATCGCTGGGGTTTACCAGCAGTCCCAATACGAGGAACATGACAATTTGCATAAGCCATGCCTGTCCGTCATAAAATCTGATCAGACTCTTTTTGTGAATAAAACTACGGTTGCCCAAATACAAACCCGTTATGTAAACCGACAAAAACCCGTTTCCACCCAGTAATACCGTAAGCCCGTAGGTAGCCAGCACCAGAGAGATCATGAGTACGGGATACAGGCCGTCGTAATCCAGATTAATTTTATTGACCACATACAAGATAATGACCCCCATTCCGTAACCAACCAGGGCACCTACCGACATTTGAATTGCGAAACTGGCCACCATCCACCAGCCGTTGTCCATGTTGCCGGATAGCAACAACACCAGGCTGATGGTGAGAAAGTAAGCCATGGGATCATTACTGCCGCTTTCCAGTTCCAGCGTTGGCCTCAGTTTACCGGTTAAGCCAATGTTCTTGCTCCTTAATATGCTAAACACTGCCGCTGCATCTGTAGAAGAAACAATAGCACCCAATAAAAGCCCCTGCAAAAGCGATAAATCGGTAATCCAATGCACAAACAGACCAACGCTGCCCGCAGTGAGTAAAACCCCGAGTGAACTCAGGGCCAGGCCTTGCTTAAGCACCGGTTTGATGCTTTCCCATTTGGTATCAAGCCCGCCGGAAAACAAAATAAATGTAAGGGCTATTATGCCGAAAGACTGGGCAAGCCAGGCATCATCAAAAAAAATGTTGCCCGGACCTTCCGAGCCGGCCAGCATGCCTATGCCCAGAAATAAAAGCAATGCCGGCACACCGAGTTTTCCGCTTGTTTTACTGGCCAGAATGCTGAGAAAAAGGAGACCTCCCAGTATGATCAGAATGTGCTCCAGTGGCAGCAGTGCAGGCATAGTAAAAGCTTATTCAAAAATGGCTGTCAGGCAAAAATAACAATACATTCTAACCCATGTAAAGATTGAAAGTAAATTGCCCTCATTGGTAATGATTACCAGGCAATACTCCTGTTACGTGCATACCGTACCGTGTAGCTGAATCTGAGTTCGCGGGATTCACCGGCATTCAGTTCAATATCCCAGCGGATAATTCCCGTATCGGTATCCAGCTCACCATTATTCATCACTGTATGCCGTACTTCGATATCATCATCGGCTGCCAGCGGCATCTGATCCATCACCTGAATAGAGGCCAATGTGGTTTTGTTATTTCGTACGGTAATTGACCAGGTGTGTGTTTCTTCCCTGCGGTTAGCTAAAAATCTCCGGGTGCTGCTTTCCGATAGCTTTTCACGTTTTACAAATATACCAATATCTGCTCCCAGACTCACTTCCAGGTAATCCTCCGCAGTGTGGGTGTTAATGTGAGTACGGCCAATAAAATCATTGCCATGATATATACCGGCTGGTCCTGAAGTCAAATTCAACTGCTCGTACTGATTGATGCGCGCTGACAAATACGCCAAGGTCGAGAACCTGGGTACTATGGTATAGCGGTATTCCACACCTTCTTCCCTGGTTTCCAGCACCAGAGTATGTACCTGCCCGTTTGACATCACGGAGATGGCATCGCGAAGGGTAAACTCGGTAGTGGTCAGGTTCTCACTGCTTTGTGCTAGACCAGTTTGAGCATAATCTACTTCAACATCTTCCTGTGCTTTACCCCGGATATTTCTCATGGCGATTTCCGACAATGCAGGGGCTGCCATATCCATGGTGGTGCGAACATTAAAGTACCTGAGCCTCCACGGGGTTAAAACAGGTATCACATTGCTCCGGGCGGGATCGCCGGTGCTCAGGGTCAGATTCACATTCACCCAGTCTTCGCCGGTATTGTTCACTACCTCGCCTTTGTAGTCGATCCGCAACGGTTTATTGATGTCGCTTACTCTGAAGTCAAAAGTACTGGCCCATGACGCATTGCCCGCCAGATATCGCAATTTGAATCCGGTTTTACCGGCTCTGGTATTGTTGACTTTCACTACAACAGTGTAGGAGTTTTCGGGCCGGTACCTTTTCTGAAGCTCACCCTGCTGTTGCCTTAGACGGGCCAAACGTTTGTTTCTTTCTTCCATGTCGTGCTGCAGCACTATTCGGGCCTGTTTAATATCCGTCAAACGCTGTCTGAAGTATTCAGCCATCTCTCTCAGCCTGTCAGCAGTTACTCCGGTGTGCTGCCCGCCAATGGCTCTGTTTTGGAGTAAAAGATTTTCCTCCTCATTCATCACTTCTATGCCGGCCCGGTCAAGTTGAAGTTGCCTGGTCAGCTGATCAATCTCTTCCTGCAGGGCAATAAATTCCGGCGACCGGGGAAGTTCTGTCAAGAACTCCCGCGTTGCCCTTACACTGGTAATAAGCACATCCGGCCCGGTACCTACCATTACGCTCTGAATATCCAGAAACGGGCTGAGGGCCGTAAAGTGAAGTTCACTGCTGCCTGCTGGCAAATTGATTTCAGCAGTTCGCTCAATAAGTGCTGCCGTGCGGTAAACTTTAACCGATTGGATTTGAGAACTGACCTGAACGGGGGATGCTTCTGCTCTGATGCAGAAAAACAACAATACGCTGAGTAGAAGGGTAATTTTTCTCATGGCTGGTGTGTTTGGTTGCACATCCAAAACGTGTATCATACTTAAAACGTGTTGTGGTTTGCTAAAAAACCCGGGATCCGTTGAAGAACATTTCACAACTCCCGAATAACCGGTGAGCCATTAACCGAATGACATGATTGAGCATGATCTATTTTTGGGATAACATTTTGTTAAATTCCCCAGAAAGTGCTTGTGCAGTATTGTCCCAGGAAAACTCCTTACCTCTGGCCAAAGCCTTGCTGACCATAGCCACCATGGTCTTGTCATTGCTCATTACCCTTAACATTGCAGCAGCAATGGCTGATTCACTGTAGGGATCAATCAGCATGGCATGTTGTTGTGTCACTTCATGCATGGCACTGTTGCGGGATGTAATTACTGGCACACCGGCCAGCATGGCATTGAGCACCGGAATGCCAAATCCCTCAAACACCGAAGGGTAAACCAGAGCATCGGCAGCACCGATCATTTCAGGTAAATCTTCAGCAGGAACAAAACCCGGTAGTATGATATCATCCCTGAACGGGCAGTTTTGAATAAACCGGCTGATCTCTCCGGTTTTCCAGGCCATACGGCCTGCCAGTATGAGCTTCACCCGGCCTGAAAACTGCTGCCTGAGCAGCTCATACGCCTTTAAGAGGGTAAGGATGTTCTTCCTCGGGTGAATGGCACCGGCATAGATGAAATATGGTAAGCCCTCGGTAAGCCGGGCTCTTGCTTTATTTTTCTGTTCGTTGGAAAGTGGGGCATAGCCCTCATCAGGCCCGTTATGGATCACACTTACCGGAGTTTTAATATCCGGAAAACTCGTATGGATATCCCGTGCGGTAAATGTGGACACTGCATGCAACCTGTCCGCTTTTTGCAGAAAACGGCGGACATACCTGCGGTAGTACCAAAGATTGATCCGGGGCAGCTGTTCGGGAAAGTGAATATAAGCCAGATCGTGAACACTGATCAGCTGAGGCACTTGCGTTCGGAGTGAACCAAAACCATCCGGAGAGTAAAAAAGGTCTGCTTTTACCTTGTGGAGCATGCGGGGAACACTATAGTCAAACCACCATTTAAACAAAACCGGATGCCTTGCCTGGGGAAAAAGGATACAAGGTTCTACATTGCTATTATAAACAAACTGTGATGAAAAATCTCTGTCAAAAAAAAACCAGAACTGATCTTCAGGTCGCAATGCAACCAGCCGCTTGCACACTTCATGGGTAAATCGCCCTACACCTTCCATGCCTTCAGGCAACAACAGCCTGGTATTGACGGCAATCTGATATCCTTTTGGCTTATCGGGCATAAGTGTGTGCGTAAGTGGTCATTATCGGATGCGTTCCGGATTATTACGTTACCTTAACGGGGCACTTCGAGGCTGTCGATGATCTGACGGACCACATCCAGGGTGGCTCCGCCCTCCAGTTCTTTTTCGGGTGTAAGTACAATGCGGTGATTGAGTACCGGAAAAGCAACCTCCCGGATGTCGTCGGGTGTTACGAAGTCCCGGCCGGCCATGGCTGCAGCAACTTTGGCCGTTTTGAGAATAGCCAGTGATGCCCGCGGCGATGCGCCCAGGTAAATGGACGGATGATTGCGGGTTTGCACTACCAGCCTGGCAATGTACTGCATCAGTTCTTCCGAAATGTACACCTTCTCCACAATTTTACGGCATTGTAATATATCCTCTGCATTCACCACGGGCATTACTTCTTCAGCCACCTGCAGATTAAAATCATTACTAAAACGCTGCAGTATGGTCAATTCTTCGCGCTCGGAAGGGTAGTGGAGCAGTATTCGGAACAAAAACCGGTCGAGCTGAGCTTCAGGCAGGCGGTAAGTGCCTTCCTGTTCAATAGGGTTTTGGGTGGCCATCACAAAAAAGGGCTTGTGCATGAGGTAGGTGTGGCCGTCAATGGTAACCTGCAGTTCTTCCATCACCTCAAAAAGAGCTGCCTGGGTTTTTGCCGGGGAACGGTTGATCTCATCGATGAGTACAAAGTTGGAAAAAACCGGGCCTTCGCGAAAGGTGAAATCGGTGGAATGAATATCGAAGATCGGGGTGCCCAATACATCGGCCGGCATCAGATCCGGGGTAAACTGTATTCGCTTGAAGGGCAGATGACAAGCCCTGGCCAGCATTTTTGCAGCCAGCGTTTTAGCAATGCCCGGTACGCCCTCAATGAGTATATGACCACCGGCCAGCAATCCGGTAATCATATGCCGTATAAAGGTTTCCTGACCCACAATCACCTTGCTTAACTCGCCTTCCAATGCCGTAACCAGGTTTCTGACCGGTTCCACGTTGAGGAGGTCGGGCCGCTGCCGGGACCAGGGATCACTTTGATCCGTGTCAGTTTCACGCTCACTGTTGGAAAAGTTGTTGTCCTTCTCTATAGCATCATCGCGATCTTCATTCAATGTCGATTCGTGCATTATGTTACTGATTTAAAATAGTTTGTATGTGCTTTCGCAGTTCGGGTAGCCGTGTAGCTTCAGTCAGGCCATGATTGCTGTATTGTTGTATGAATTCTGTGGCTTTTTGGATCGTTTCAGGCACCCGCAAGGTTTTTTTACTGATCATTTCAATCTGTTCAGGATCAGCCGGATCCCATACCCGGTGATACAAGGCGTAAAAATCACGACTGAAACTGCGGTATAACAAATCAGCCATTTCCCGGGGATCGCCATGGCGAAAGTACAACTCGCCAATGGTTTGTATGTAATCGAGACCGGTATTTTCCCTCTTTTGTAATACCGGAACCGGACGCTGTCTTCTTTTGGCAGCCAATGCCATAAACAAGAAAACTCCTGTCAGCAATAAATACCAGGCATAGCGGAATGATCTTTCGCTAAGTAGTACAGCCAGGGGGCCATGGCCGGGTCTGCGCACCCTTTCGGGCGGCACGGTACCTTCCATGCCGAAGTCCTGCAACATGGCACTCTCCATGTCCAGTATGTTTCCTTTATCCCAGTATAAGCGATCATATTGACCGGCTGCTTCAAATACATAGCGCAAATATTCAAAGTTTTCCGGTGCTGACATGTGCAGGTTGGTGAATGCCATGGGATTGGTATGCAGTAACCACTTACCCTGGTCATGCCGGATTTCTATCAGGTTCGCTTCTCGTTCAATGCGACCGTGTACAATAATCTCCGGATCACTGATCAGGGTGGGATGAAAAAATATCCAGGCTGTCATTACTTTCTGATAACCATTGGAATAAAAGCAAGACAGTTCAACGGTTTCATTGTGCCCAACCGGGTAGTAGTGCATAGTCACTTCAGTCGATGTTAGTCTGCTTACCATTTGATTCCGGCTAAGTGTATCCGTGTGTGGAGTCAGCATCTGAAGTAAAGCCGTAGGTAAAAACTGCATTGAAATCACTGCTGTGTTACCCTTTTGTACAAACTCCGTGAGGGCATACTCATTTTCCCGGTTCCATTTTAATCCGTGCCCCATGGCTACATACACGGCTTGTTCGGAGTCTTGCCCAAGGTACTTGTCAAGGGAACCTTGAACTTCAGTAAAACTTCCGGCCGGCAAGCTTTGCTGAAGAAGTGCCCGGGTGAAATGCAAATCGTATGGCTGTTGGGCAGATTGGTTGAAATCAGCCCTCCAGTGGACACCGGGTGAGCGCCAAAAGAAGTAATACAACAATATAATGGCCATTGCAGCCAATAAAATCCATGCCCACCTGCTGCTCATTGCTGATTATTGATTTCGGGTATACCCCGGTAAAAATCCTGAAACCGGCTTGCCAGGATGTTATACTCTTGTGCACTTACCGTCCTGTTTCCATATCGGATAGCATCAAATATTACAGTTAAGCCATGAAAGTTCTTTTGTGCCCCGGGATGTGAAGCCATTTCACTGACGAATTCACCATTGGGGCGGTAAAGCCGGTATTTAATTACGTTATGTGTTGACAAGGTTTTCAGGCATTGAAGGTACCAAAGTCTCACTGCAATATCGTATTGACCCGCATTGACCGCCTTTTGAATTTCAAGGTTGAGGTCTATACCGGCAATGTTCTCTTCAATGTTTTTGAAATACAATTCCGGTTGATCTTTACTGATCTTGATTTTTTGGTTTCTTTGATGTCTGCGTATCAACACAATTACACCATACAGCATTAAAGCCAGTATTGCCAGTGCAAGCAAAAACCGAAGCATTGCAATCAGTTCGTTTTCCCCGGATACCTCTTTGCTGTATTCAATGTTGCGGTCTGTCCCGGTATCTTCCGCAAACGGATCAAATGAGTAATTGTCGCGAAGTTCAAGCCACACAGCGCTGTCCGGTAGCCCCTGCTCAGCATTTACGGCACCGAGATGCACGGAAAATAGCAGGGCAATGCTAAGGAGCAAAAAGGCCGGGTATATCGATTTAACGGCCATGATTTCCATAATTTTCTTCCATGGCATCGATAGCCTGATTTAAGCCGGATGCCGAAATGATCTCAAAGGTATGTGCCTGAAGCAGCTCGGCAAAAACTTTACACATCAGTAAAAAAAACAGTAATGCAATCAGTAACAGCCACCATTCAGCAACAGCAATAAACATTGCTTTCCACGACGGGTCAAAGTGGATGCCCCAGGTGAGCACTTCCAGCGATAAGCCGACAAATGCTGACCTGGAAATGAGATATAAAAATATCCCCAGCAACAATCCTATCATCAGAAGTGCAAACAATATCCCTGCACCGTGTTTAAGCGTACCGGCTATTAGTTTTGAAGCTGGGATACTACCGGAAATGCCGTGCCTGAATGCCAGGGCAAGCAGGTATAACACACCGGCAACATACATCCATACTGCCGTTCCAAACCAGGTGCCGGATGTAAGTGACATGACAATAAACCACGACGAAAAACCCGTACCTGCCATGTACACCCAGGTATTTGCCGGTTGTTGCTTGATGGGTTTGCTCCTGTAAGGACGAGTCAGCTTGTCCGTATAATGAAGCCAGACCATGACAAAGGCTACCAAAAAGAAAAACAGAAAAGGAATGCTTATCTGAAGATCAGCAATCAAAGATTCTTCAATCATAATCCAGTCCGGAAAATAATTGTAAATCAGGAGGCCAATCATAAGCAACACAAAACTCAGTGATGAATTTACCGACCACTTCAATATTCGCAAAGCATTTCTTCGCATGATGGTAAACCCTGTACTGATGATTTCGCCAATGCTTTTAATGCTGTTAAACTCGATGGTTTCGGGTTCTCTGGCAGGCAGTGTGGAAAGCAGGCTGGCTTCGTCAAATGCAGTGCGGGAAGCCAGTAACCCGGGATAGATGAAGTAATAAAATACCACCAGCCCCAGCGATGTGATGATAAACAGAAATCGCAGCCAGTCGGCTATATCGGTCAACCGGGTAACGAAACCCTCTACAAAACCTGCAATAACAAACAGAGGCAGCGTGCCTATAAAAATGTAAATGGCTTCCTTGCTGCTCAACTGAAAGGCTTCAAGGCGGGTATGCGTGCCGGGAAAAAGCAAACCCTTGCCCAGTACCAGCCCGGCCCCACCGGCAATAATAATGGCACTGATCTCCATAGCACCGTGCATGTAAACGGTTAACAGCATTTCGCGCACTATGCCTTCGTCAAACAATAATTTGTGAAAAGCCGCTATCATCATGGCATTATACAGCAGCACACCCAGGGTGCCCACTGAGGCCAGAATTCCGCAGATAAAAGTGAGAAAAGCCACCCTGATGTTATTGACGGTGATGGCAAAGCTCATCTCCATGGGAGCCATCGACCTATACACGGCCATGGGATCGCCGGAAGCAATATTTTCCCTGGTCATGGACACATATTCGTGACCCAGAATTTGCACTACATAATCCGGATTGACCACCCCTGACAAATATCCGGCTAAAAATGCCAGAATAAATACGCCTAGTGCAAGATACATGGACATTCGGTTTCGATACATGGCCATCGGTATACTGTGCGTCCAAAAGCGGATCCAGACATTGTCCCGGTACTTTCTGGTTTTACTGAGGTCGTTGTAAACCAGTTGAGAAAGGTAATTGAGATACACCCTTACCGACCGGTTAGGGTAAAATGTACGGGCATAGGCCAGATCACCGGTAATTTTTACAAAGGTATGCCAGAACCGACCCGGCTTCTTCTGGTCTGATTTAAGACCCTGCTCAAAGCCCTGCCAGTACTGCTTGTTCTTCTCAATAAATATTTTCTCTTTCATGGGCATGGTAAGCAAAGGAAACAATTTTCAGGCATTTCTGCTTTCACCGGTGCAGGTATATTTTTACCTTTCCCCGCAGATATTGGCTTCCATGAAAAAGCTTGAACTTAGTACTTCTCAATTTGTACCTATCCAGTATGAGCTGGCCGGGCTTCGCGACAGGATAATCGGCTTCGCAACGGACCTGATTATGTTGTTGGGCTTCATTATTGTGGTATCCATCATTTCTCCGGGTATCTTCAGTTTTGGTAATCCGGCCTTTGTTTTGCTGGTAATGCCTGTGGTTTTAACTTACAGTTTGCTTTTTGAAACCCTGAACAGGGGGCAGTCACCTGGAAAAATGATCGTCGGTATCAGGGTATTGCGAATGGATGGCAAAGACTGTACCATTACCGAGTACCTTACGCGGTGGATATTGCGACCGGTAGAAATTTACTCGAGCTTTGGAGCACTGGCTGCATTGCTGATAGCCGGCAGTGAAAAAAGACAGCGGCTGGGCGATATTGCCGCCGGAACCGTAGTGGTCAAAGTTAGGCCACAGCTTCGCTTCAGCCTTAACGACATTCTCAATCTGAAAACCGAGGACAATTACAGCCCGGTGTATCCCGGGGCAACTACATTCAGTGAGGAAGAAATGCTTTTGCTCAAATCTGCTCTCGATCGCTACCGGGCTTACCCCAATGATGCACACCGTGAAGCACTCAAGCGCCTCAGGCTTATTGTTGCCAATCGCCTCGGGATGGAAACTTCCGGCCAATCTGACGAGCATTTTCTGAAGCAGGTACTCACGGATTATGTAATCCTTACCCGGTAAGCCGTAATTCCTGTTTTGGGTAAGCGGGGTTCTCTTTTTGATTTTATATGTCTTTTTGTTGGTGCATGCTGCCTGGTTTGCCTCAGGACAGGATTTAGCACGGTGAATTGTACCTGAGTCGCAGCTAAAGTGAGTAGTCGGGTAGGGGGGAACTAAACCGGCAGGTAATCCGCACATTTCAGGGACTTAACGCACAACAAAGAGTGATGAAAAAAATATATCACAAAACTGCAAATCCCTCACCACATCAGAGGTTTGATAATCAACCGGTAAACTGACCCGTTTTTGACCGACATTAGTGCTGAATATATTGGCCAACGCTTATTTTAGTGCTGTGCGGGCATGAAAATGAAGAATAAAAAGGATACATTTGGCGCGGCAAAAATCTGATCCATGTTGCACGACACTGAAATTTTAGGAATTGGAAGCAGAGTAGAGCACCCTCAGTATGGTGCCGGAGTTGTAATCAAGCTCAATAAAGCGGCTTATACCGTCAGTTTCATTGACTTTGGCATAAAAACTGTAGGTAAGGCATTCAGCAACTGGAAAGTGATTGACGCCATTCCTACCCGCGATGCTATTTCAATGTCGGAAGTAGAGGAAGCCCTGGCCAATGTTTTGCGGGCATTTTCTGATGTTCAGGAAACGGTTGAACTGGGAGACAAGTGGAAAGGCGGCATGATGCTTCTTCAGCCTGAGAATCCGGATCTTAAGCCCAAGGAAATACCCATTGAGGTGTTTTTCAACAAGATCATCATGATGCGCGACAGGCTCAGGGTGATGGAGCAGCGGATCAACGCATCAGAAAACCTCGATAATGAAGAAAAAATAAACCTCCAACAATACCTTACCCGAATTTACGGCAGCCTTACCACCTTTAATGTCCTGTTCAAACAAAAGGACGATTACTTCAGGGGTGAGAGCAAAGGCGGGTAGGCCAGAACAAATACCCTTTAAAGACCAAAGAAATACACAGCCCCGGACCATTGAATTGCTTTAATCCAATTATTTCTGCACAAGCAATACCTGCAAACCGATGTACGCTTTTTTAACCCTGGTTGGCGCATTTTCACTGCTCCAACTGCATTTTGGTACTCAGACCACTGAAGATCCGGAAACAACTACTTTGGCGGTGATGAACCCTGTTACCCTCACCCTCATTCCTTTCAATAATCCATGTGTAATCAACAATGCTTCGGCACAGGTTCATGCTTCGGGAGGTGCAGGTGGGTACAGCTATTTATGGAGTCATGGTGCTGTGACCAGTTATGTTTCAGGCCTGGCAAGTGGTACATATACCGTTACGGTAACTGATGTTATGGGCAGCACAGCCAGTGGCCAGGTAGTTGTGCAAAGTATTAACAACTCGCCTTCACTGAGTATGAATGTGCTTGATGCCACTTGCTATGCGCTGTTTAATGGTTCTGTAAGCACGTCCGTTACCGGAGGGCACCCCCCGTACAGTTTTGCATGGAACAACGGAGCTACCACATCAGGGCAAAACAACATTCAGGCAGGAATATACCGCGTTACCGTCACTGATCAGCATGGGTGTAAAGCCATTGGAGAGGTTAAAGTCGATCAGCCCAATCCACTACTGGTTGATATTCAGGTAACACCGGCTAATCCGGGGATGAATAACGGAATGGCTACGGCCAATGTTTTTGGTGGTACTCCGCCGTACTTTTACCAATGGAATACCGGTGCCAATACTTCATCGATCAACGGCCTTTCCCCCGGGATCTACAGTATTACTGTAACCGATTTCAATCAGTGCTACGGCTATGATACCGAAGAGATCGGCCTGTACACATCCTCTTCATTACCCGATTTTCTGGAGAGCTTCGTACTATCGCCCATTCCAAACCGGGGAAGTTTTAACATTAGCATTAAATCACAGCGTACACT
>JBJHCA010000073.1:0-16392 GCA_050485785.1 Saprospiraceae bacterium
GCCTTCAGTATATTTGAAGCCAGGGTTTTCATCGTGATTGGAAAAACTTAACCCATGTATAAAGCACGTATCAGAGATGACTTTGAGTTTGATATAGACCGTGAAACTGCAAGGCAACTTGATATTATAATGCTTCCTGACGGGCGTTATCATATGCAGCACAATGGCAGATTATTTACTATCGAAGTAGTGGATATTGAACCCGAACAGAAGGTCTATACACTCAGAATCAATGGACATGTGATCCGCATAGATGTGGATGATGAATATGAACAGCTGGTTCGTGCGTTGGGCATGGATAAGATCAACCAAAATCAGCTGAATAAAGTTACAGCACCCATGCCCGGCATGGTAACATCGGTATTAGTCAGCGAAGGAGATACTATTGAACAGGGTACGCCCCTGCTTATCCTCGAAGCGATGAAAATGGAAAACATCATCAAGTCGCCGGTGGTTGCTACTATTCAATCAGTTGCAGTTTCAGCCGGTCAGGCTGTTGAATAAAATGCACTGCTTGTCAGCTTTGGGTAGAACCTTAAACCGATGCAATGCAACTATTGGAACGGGGAACCCAGCAATACTCTGAACAGATTTTGCGATACCCTTCTGGCCTCTCCGTCACAAGGATGTTCGCTGACGAATTGACAAATGTCGAGACGATTGGTAACAACCCTTCGCTCTGTGCCTATGGGAGTGGCAATTTTTGTGGAAACACCGGTGGAATAGGCCGGAGAGCCTGAAGTGCCGGTAATTTTCAACTCAATTTTTTCGGCATGTCTGGTCCTCCATTTGTCTGCCCTCGGATGGAGCAGAAGTATGAGCCTGAAATCAGGATGTAACTGATCCGGGGATACTTCGACATCCTCGTTCACGATATAAAGCTGATGATTAGGGGCCACATAGGCTTTGCGGCCTGAAAGTGCCTCCCTGATCAGTTCTGAAACCTGCCGGGTGAGTACATTATCAATAGCGTCTTCAATACTCAGGTAATATGCGTAAACCGGCACATCCCTTTCAATGTCTGCAGGTTTGGCCTGAAAATCAGCGCCGGATATCTGCTGGCGTACTGTTGGCGGAGCGGTGTCTGTATCGACAGCATCTTTTGAATCCTGGGCACAGCTTTGCCATACAACCATGCACAACAAAAAGCTATATCCAAAACTAAATCTCAATCTTTTACTGCCCCTGATTACCATAGCTATTCGTTTTTAAAAATGGCCGGGTTGATACCCATGGCAGAGAAACCACCATCGTGATACAGATTCTGCATGGTGATCATTCGCGACATATCTGAAAACAGGAAAACGCAATAGGCAGCACAATCCCGGGCAGAAGCATTCCCCAGGGGAGACATGGTATCAGCGTAATCAAAAAAGGTATCGAAACCCTTAACTCCGCTACCCGCAGTGGTTTTTGTAGGGCTTTGGCTTACGGTATTGACGCGAACCTTGTTGCGCAGCCCGAAATGATATCCAAAGCTGCGGGCAAAAGACTCGAGCAGCGCTTTGGACTCAGCCATTTCGCTGTAATCGGGAAACACACGCTGTGCGGCAATATAGGATAACCCAACAATAGAACCCCAGTTATTCATTGCATCCCTTTCATAGGCCACCTGCATCATACGATGAAACGAAACTGCCGAAATATCGAAAGTCTTCAGCATCCAGTCATGATTCAGACCGGTATAGTGCTTGTTTTTACGAACATTGAGTGACATTCCTATGGAATGGAGTACAAAATCTATTTTGCCACCGAGATGGTTTCCGGCTTCATCAAACAAATTGGCAAGGTCATCATTACTGGTAGCGTCAGCAGCAATAATTGGAGCATTACATTTTTCGCCAAGCTCCTGAATTTTGCCGAATCTCAGTGCAACCGGAGCATTGCTGAGCACAATTTTAGCTCCATGATCAACGCATTGTTCAGCAACCTGCCATGCAATCGACAAATCGTCGAGTGCACCGGTTATGATACCTCTTTTACCTTGCAGCAGTTTATCGGGCATAGCTTTGGTGTTAGGATTAACATTTTATGCGGGGCGAAAATAAGTTAAAATACGCACTAAATTGTATTCATCTGAAGCAATTCTCCGGCATTGCGTATAGCTCCTTCAGATGGCGGGTCACCACTGAGCATTTTGGCCAGCTCTGTTATACGGGCACTACTGTCAAGCGTTTCCATTCCGGTGCGCGTTTTTCCTGCTGTTACGGTTTTTGCAATCCGAAGATGCAAATCGGCAGCGGATGCAATTTGCGGAGAATGCGTAATACAGATGACTTGATGATTTCGCGACAGCTTTCTCAGCCAGTGAGCCATCCTTAGCGAAATGGCCCCTGAAATGCCGGAATCAATTTCGTCAAACACCATGGTAGGCAGGTCACTTGAACGGGCTACCATACTTTTGATAGCAAACATCAGCCTGCTTCGTTCACCGCCTGATGCAATCCTCCCTATGGGGTGCATGGGCATTCCCGGGTTAGCAGAAAAAAGGAATGCCACCTGATCAGAGCCATTGGGCAACAATGTGCCGGCATCGGTAATGTCCACTTCAAAACGCACATGAGGCATGCCAAGATCGGCAAGCATTTCAATAACGTGCTGCTGTAGTACCGGGATCACATTTTTTCTTTGGGATGACATTTTGTGGGCTAACTCCGTTAGCTGTAAACGATTTTCCACAATCTGCGCATTCAAGTCATTCAGTTCTTCCTCAAGCCGTGCAATGCCGGTATTGGTTTTTCGAAGACCATTGGCCAGAGACAAAAGCTCGGCAGTAGTGGTAACCCTGTGTTTGGTGAGCAGGCGGTTGACGTTGTTGAGCCGCTCCTCGGTGATGGCAAGGCTTTCGGGGTCAGTATCCAGGCCATCGGCAAACTGATCCATTTCCTGAATCACATCATCTATTTCTATCAACTGGCTGTTAAGCCGGCTAATCAGGCTGTCAAGGGAATCCGATACCCCTGAAAACTGTCTCAGGTCACCGATAACAGATTGTATAGCAGCCCTGACGCTGTACTCTCCCCCGTCGAGGCTTTCCATTACCCGGCTGCAGGTCTGTTTCAGGGCATCCGAACGCCGCAATAGCCTGACCTTTTGCTCCAGTACTTCATCTTCACCCTCTGCGGGAGCAAGTTCATCGAGTTCATTGAGCAGAAAATCATTATAATCTCTTTCCTTCAGCCTGCTTTCGAGCATTTCACTGAGCCTGGCGTACTGCCTGGTATTGAGTTTCCACTTAGCAAACGTGGTTGTATACTGCTCTTTATCAATGTGGTTCTCAGCCAGGGAATCCAGCACCCCTGTCATGAACTCTGTTTTATCGAGCTCGTGGCTGTCAAACTGTTCATGGATATCGATAAGCCTGAGAGCCAGTTCTCGTAAGACTTTCAGATTTACAGGACTGTCATTGATAAAGGCACGGGACTTCCCCTGTGCTGAGATTTCCCGCCTGATTATGCACACATTGCCATCATCATCGAGTTCATGGGCCTCAAAAAAATCGCCCATTTGCCGCGTTCTGATGTCGAAACAACCTTCGATAATGCATTTGGAGTCCTGTTGAAACAAGACTTTTGAGTCAGCCCGGTCTCCAAGCAACAGACCCAGTGCTCCTAAAAGAATTGATTTTCCCGCACCGGTTTCACCGGTGATCACGGTATGATGGGGAGAAAAGCTGATATCCATGGCATCAATAATGGCATAATTCTTAATGGAAAGAGACTGAAGCATGAAGGTGAATAGCTAGTGAATACCCAATTGGCTCTGAAAGCCATGACGCAAATATACGCGGTATTCCATAAGACCGAAGGCCTGATACCGGTCAAAATAATTCCGGTATTAAGTCTGAACCTCAATCAGCCTCAGGTCAGAACAGTCTGAAACATGAATGTAAGGCAGATTACCGGGAGAAATCAGGCACGCAAAACTTCGTACTTGGTGGCGTTTTGGGGATCGAGCCGTACCATTATTTGCTGTACACGCCGCTTTTGTTGAAGGGTACTGCGTTTAAAAATTTCGACAATTTCATCGGATTTTGAAAATGCAAATGCATACATAACCAGGGAGTTTGGGAAGCTACGGTTAACCTGATCGATTTTTTCCAATGCTGCCAGCATGTTGACCCTGGCATCGTCGGGGTTGTCGTACATCATATCGAGGCCAGTGCGGTGATATTCGTAGTTAGCTTCTCTGAAGCCGCGCATGCGCGGACTGAGCATGTTGTCGATAAGCCAGAACCGCGCTCTTGACCCGTCTGCAGAGCGCCAGCCAGTATAAGTGTCATAAGCACTGGCCGGCACCGTATTCACCACCATCTGTGCTTTCTGGAAATAAGCATCTCCACCCAGCAACGAAAAAGAGTCGTAATCAAGGCCAAGTATAAAATAGGCATAATATGCCATCAGCGCTACCAGGTTATCGGTAAACGTATTTTCGGCATATTGTATGGGGTTATACTCCTGATAATCAAATACAATGTCACGGTCAAAAAAATTGAACATGGTGGTGTTGTAATTGCTGTTGTATGTTGGCCGGGCTGCCGTAACAGCCAGATCACCCTTAAACCGGGTATCCGACATTTCTTCGCGAATAGTAATATTAAAACTTACTTGAATCCGCTCTTCGGGCAGGAACACATCATCTGTCCACACCTGGCTGTTCATGAATTCATTCAGTGCTGCCTCAAGGGTTCTGAAAACCCGTGGATCAGTAGCTTGAAGCGCCGGTGCCTGAATACTGACTGAGGCGGTAAACTCCTGCGCACTGAGCGTGGCCGGCCAAAGCTGAGCTATGAGTACACAACAAACTGCAATCAGTTTTACGTATGGATTCTTCATGGTTAAATCTGTTTGACGTACATCCGGAAAACACATTACATATGGATGTCTGTTCCCTGAAATACTTTCGATATTGCCCTCAATCAACGGCTTTGTCCATCAACATGTTGCTGATGAAATTTACTATTCTGTTGGCTACCTCCGTTTTTGACATCAAGGGCCAGGCTTCGGGGTCGCGATGAGCCGTAATCAGGGTAACCCGGTTAGTGTCAGTACCGAAGCCGGCACCTTCATCCTGCAGTGAATTTAACACAATGGCATCAAAATTTTTGGACTTTAGTTTGAGCAATGCCTGGTCCAAGCCTGATTCACTTTCCAGAGCAAAACCAATGGAAATCTGATGCGGAGATTTAATCTTACCAAAAGCAGCCGCTATATCGGGATTTCTTACCAGTGTCAGCTCCAACCGGTCATCATGTTTTTTGATTTTCTGAATGGAAGGCTTTTCAGGGCGATAATCTGACACGGCAGCAGCAAAAATGGCAATATCCGCATCAGCAAAATGCTGTTGACAGGCCTCCATCATCTCCTTTGCAGACAAAGCCGAAACGGTCTGTATTCCCGTATTCAGGGTTTGGCCTGATACAGGGCCATGTACGAAAACAACCTGGGCACCTGCCCGTGCCAGGCTGTCAGCCAACGCAACGCTCATTTTCCCCGATGAATGGTTGCTAATAAAGCGTACAGGATCAATGGCTTCTACGGTTGGCCCTCCTGTTAACAGTATCTTTTTCCCGGCCAGCACTTTTGAGGGCAGAAGAAATTCCACAATCAGTTCAAAGAGGTGCTCAGGTTCCGGCAAGCGGCCATAACCGGTTAAACCGCTGGCCAGCGGTCCAAATTCCGGAGGGATGACCCTGACATTAAATCCGTTCAAGTTTTCAATATTAAATCGGGTAGCAGGATGCTGCCACATATCCAGATCCATGGCAGGTATAACCCAGACCGGGCACCTTGCAGACAAATACGTAGCTGTCAGCAGGTTATCGGCAAATCCACCGGCCATTTTTGCCAGGGTTTGAGCAGTGGCAGGCGCAATGACCATGAGGTCAGCCCACAGCCCCAAATCCACATGATTGTGCCACGCACCGTCATCGTGGATGGAGTCGTAAGCTTCATGGCCACTCAGGGTAGACCAAGTAGCCTTGCCAACAAAAGCCAGAGAAGATTCTGTGGGAACAACCCTGACTTTGGCACCGGCTTTGACCAGTAAACGCAATAAAAAAACAGACTTATAGGCAGCAATACTTCCGCAAATGCCCAAAAGTATCTTTTTTCCCCTCAGATCTCCTTGATTGGAAGGTAAGGCCATAAGTCAACGGGCAATTCCCGGCAGTAGGGAATCAGTTTTGTTATATAATGGTACGTGTGTTGCGGCGAACGTTTTTTCTTGAACCTTCGGGGTATTCATAGAAAAGTTCACCGTTCAGGTATTCATAAGTGGCAATGGTGGCAGGGTTGGGCAATCTTTCGTAGTATCGTGAAATTTCGATCTGCTCCTTGTTTTCCTGTACCTCTTCCAGCGTTTCTGTTTGAACAGCAAATTCTTCCAGCTTGCTGTGGAGTTCTTTTTTGAGGTCGTCTGATGTTTGACGAGCCCGGGCAGCAATGATATTAATGGTTTCGTAGATATTGCCGGTTTCATCTACCATTTCGGAGATATTCCGTGGTTGAGTACTGGGTTCCAGACCTGACACTCTTTGTTTGATATCTGACATAATTCAGGATTTAAATCGGTTAAGTTCGTTGAGACTTTGAAATCTGATATTGGATACTTCATTGACAAACCGGCTATCAGGGTGCAACTCCAAAAAGTCATCACACCTGGCGAGGGTTTCGTTGAATCTTTCTTCTTTTCTGGCTTCGATGCTGTTTCTGGCATACTCAAAATGAGCCCGGATGGTCAGGAATCTGATCTCTTCTGCTCTGTCGGTATCGGGAAAATCGCGTAGCATATTCTCAAAAGAATGGCTGGCTGCCTGATATTCTCTGATCCTGTAGTAGAGTTCACCCTGTGCAAAAGCCTTTTGTTCAAGCTTCATCCGCATTTCGTCAATGAGGCGATTACATTCTTCCACCCTTTCACTGAAAGGATACATATTGACATAAAACTGGAGTCCGTCAATAGCTTCCTGGGTGTAGGTCTGATCAAGCCTGAATGAAGGAGCAAGCTTATACTTGCTGTAAGCAGACATAAACAGCGCGTCGGGAGCATGCTGGCTGTTGGGGAATTTATTGTAGAAATCCCTGAAATAGAAGGAAGCCAGAATATACTGGTTCATGTGATAGTGCGTATACGCATACTTAAAGTAAAGATCTTCCAGCTCTGCCCTTCCTCTGAGTAATGCAAGTAATTGATTGATGAGCGTCTGTGAGCGCATCCACTCACCTTTCTCATAATATTCAATGGATTTGGCAATTTTTAACTCTGTATCTGCCGATTTACGAATACGCTCAAACTCACTGGCACATCCGGAGAGTAAAATCAGGGCAAAAACCGACAATATACCGAGGGCTTTTTTCATAGGGCGCAAAGATACAATTTTATTGCAATGAGGTGACCAGCAATTTTTAACCTGTTCCGGATAAAAAACTGCTCAGCAAAACAAGGAAGCCGGGATTACTGAATGTAATCAATAAAGATTCTCAAACTTTCTTCAAGATGCCTGTCCTTCTGGAGGTTTTCATGCCAGGCCTGAATCCTGTTGATACGGGAAGAATCTCCGGCCATGGCTATTTGGTCGGCCTTCGGAGTAAGAATAGCTAAACCTTCGATGTTGTAATTTTCAAGTTCATCAGGTCGGGTTGAAGTTCGGGCATCTGTCATTCTTTCCCTGAATTTGTCAAGATGAAGCGGGAAAAGGGTATTTTCCTGCATTTGCTTCATGCGGACGGCTTCCTGCTCTATGTAGTTAAAATAGGTATCATTTTGAATTCTTGACTGACTTTCCACAATGAGCAAGGGAAGTTGCTGATGCATATCAAGCACTTTTTGTTCAAACCGGAGAGCATCAATTTCGCTCCAATCAAGCGGGAAGTCATAGGCTTTTTCACCAATATCCACATACTGGTAACGGTCGGGTAACACGATGTCGGGCACTACACCATATAACTGGGTGGTACCGCCATTGATGCGATAAAACTTCTGGATGGTCATTTTGAGTGAACCCAGCGGTTTATGTTCTTCAAAACCGTTGATAAGGCGGTCGAGATCAATGAAGCGCTGCACAGTACCTTTTCCGTAAGTGGATGCACTTCCGATAATAATCGCCCTGCCGTAATCCTGAAGAGCTGCAGCCATAATTTCAGAAGCAGATGCACTGAATGCATTCACCAGAATTACCAGAGGGCCGTCATAATGCACTGAGGCATCGGTATCGCGCAACACCCTGGGCCTCCCTTCACGACTCTGTACCTGCACTATGGGTCCGCGTTCAATAAAAAGCCCGGTCATTCTCACCACATCATTCAAAGAGCCTCCGCTGTTGTTACGCAGGTCGAGTATGAGTCCTTCAATGCCATCATTTTTGAGTTTGGTGATCTCATCGCGTACATCATCGGTACAATTTCTGCCACCGGTGTTGTTAAAGTCTGCATAGAATTTAGGCAAATGAATGATGCCGAACTTCTGGTTATTGAAATCAAGTAAAGCAGAACGTGCAAATCCTTCTTCAAGGATCACCACATCTCTGATAATGGGGATGTCAATAACTGTTTCATCAACTTTTCGAACGGTGAGTATCACTTTGGTTCCCTTGGGGCCTCTCACCAGGCTGACCACATCATCGAGGCGCATGTCCTTGAGTTCAACCGGATCTTCGCCATCTTCTGCCACAGCCAGAATGATATCATCTGCTTTGAGCTCTCCCTGAATCCATGAAGGACTACCGGGTACAATTTCCGACACAATAGTATAGCCATCGCGGGAGGTAAGCCTGGCACCAATGCCTTCAAGTCGGCCGGACATTCCTATATCAAAATTTTGACGCTGAACCGGTTCAAAGTAATTGGTATGCGGATCATAGGCGCCTGCAATGGCATTGAGGTAATCGCTGTAACGATCGCGGCGGTCGTAGGTTTCCAGACGTTTGAACCACTCGTTATAGTTTTCTCTGACTCTTTCTCTGGCCTCAGCTTCGAGTTCATCAAGCGGTTTGATTTCAGCGTCAGGGTTGGTTTCCAGCGCTCGTTCATGGCGTTCCAGGGCTCTGTGGATCCGGCTGAGTACATCATAAGCAATGGCTTTTTGCCATAATGATTTCTGTTCAGCCCTTGTTTCGGGAAACATTATCCGCTCAGGGCTGGACTCCATGAAAGCGTCTGAATAGAGATCAACCGGCTTGTCGATAATTTCATCAAAAAGAAGCCTGGCTTCAGCAATACGCTTATCCATCAGGGATACGCTGAGATCAAAAAATTCCGTGGAAGCCTCCTCTACCTGATAATGGAGTCGGTTTTGGTACTGTTCAAGTTTATTGACATCTTCCAACAAAAGGAAGCGTTTTCTGCTGTCCAGTGAACGGAGGTAAAGAGTATATGCCCTTTTGGAGAACTCTTCATCCAGCGGACGTTCATCAAAGTGAAAATTTTTGAGCCCGGCCAAAACAGAGCGAAGTAATAGCTGCTCCTTATCCGGATCACTCAGCTGATCGGCATCGGCAGTGGCAAAAAATACGGGCTCGCTTTGACCCGTGGAGAGAAATGACTGAGGAATCAGCGTGCTTGACCAGTAAAAAATACCGGCCAGCGGCAGCATGATAAGGAACTTCCAATGGCTGTGTATCCACATATTTATTTGTTGAGCATTTTGCATTTGCCCTTAATAACGCACTTAGTCCTTATTTGGTGCCAACTTTTTTGGCCAAAAACTACGTGAAATAGATAAATGCCCGATTTTTCGGGATTAAGACATTTCATTGACAGCGGAGTACATGAATCATATGGCGAAGACATTCATGCCAAAGAGACTCAATAAAGCGGCAACTCAGTGAAAAACGGTGTGACCCACATTATTAAGCCGGCAAGATTGATAAAACTATGTATTACTCATAATAAACGGACTGGGGATATCTGGCTTCAATGGCAGCTTTGAGTTCCTTTCTGGCAAAAAATATCCGCGATTTCACAGTACCTAAGGGCAAGTCAAGGTGATCGGCAATTTCCTGGTATTTAAACCCTTCATAATGCATAAGAAAAGGGACACGAAATGCATCCTGCAAATTCCCGATCATGTGGTTGAGCTCTTCAAGCATGATTCCTGACTCAGCACTGTTGGTAACTGCATTGGACCCTGAATTGATGTAGTAATCATTATCCGTGGCATCAAATACGGTATTGGCCTTTACTTTTTTTCGATAGTTGTTGATGAAGATGTTCTTCATGATGGTAAAGGTCCATGCTTTAAAATTGGTACCCGGCCTGAATTTATCCTTATTGGTTAGTGCTCTGAATGCTGTTTCCTGATACAAGTCTCTGGAATCTTCAGAATTACGGGTAAGGTGATAAGCAAAAGCCTGAAGCATGTTGGTCATTTTCTGTAACTGGGCATTAAATTCAGTGGTACTCATGGTTATTTTGTTTAGGTTATTAAAGTTCGTCCCTGTTTTTTGTTGAAGCAAATATATGCCTTTCTTAAACAAAACACAAAATGAAACGAGTCAATTATTTCACTATCCACTGATTTTTGTCAATTTTGGCCGTTAACACCTTAACAGACCTGATTTTTAGCAAACTTTAAAAGATTCAACTTTCAGTATTTTTTGAAAATTGTTAAAATAGTTTAAGAATGAGATCACTCAGGCTAAAAAGACGGTGAACGGAAACGAATCCCTCTATATTCCGGGGCACAGGCTAAATTGACGACCATGTACAACAAAGAGCTATGAAAAAATACGAGGCTCATTGTATTCATAACTCCCACATGGTAGCGTATGCAGTTTGGTCAATTGCCGTGAAAAGCACAAAGCCGGGCAAAAAAAGAGCGAAGCTTTTACGCTGTACTCTTTTCATTTCATGGTGACCGGGAAATCAATCCGGGCAGTGTATGAGGTGTATTGGTTTAATGCGGGAGCCAATCCCGAAATCTGCCGTAAACCCATGTACCTGCCACTGCACTCAGGAGCGTAACGGCAATTACGGTAGCCCCGGTACCAATTTGTGCGAATAGTGGTCCGGGACAAGCACCGGTTATGGCCCAGCCCAGGCCGAAAAGTGTTGACCCGAAAATCTGTCCGCGGTTGAAGGTTTTGGGTTGCCATTTTACCGGTTCACCTTGCATAGTCAGCATATTGAACTTTCTGATGAGCCAAACTGAAACTAAACCAACCAATACGGCACTGCCTATGATACCGTACATGTGGAATGACTGGAATCGAAACATTTCCTGAATCCGGAACCAGCTTACGATTTCGGCTTTGACAAAGACAATTCCGAAAGCAATCCCCACAATGAGGTATTTAATGAGGTGATACCATTTTGTTTCAATTTCACTATTGTTTACACAGATAGCATCCTGCGAGCGGATTTCGAGGTCTTTGATATCCTGTTGATTCATGTTTAAGAGAGTTACAGGTTAAGAATTAGCGGTAAAAGAATATTGGCTGATAGAATCCCTCCCAGCATAAAGAATACAGTAGCTACAAGAGATGGCCACTGCAGTGTTGACAGGCCCATGATGGCATGGCCGCTGGTACAGCCCCCGGCATATCGGGTACCGAAACCAACCAGGAAACCACCCAATACTATCATGATCAAACCCCGGAGGGTAAAAAGACTTTCCCAGTTAAAGATCTCAGCCGGCACCAGATAGTCATACTCTGAAATTCCTATGGCAGTGAGGTCTGAGGCCAGATCCGGATGGACTTCTACGGGGTCGGGATTGGCCAGAAAGCTCACTGCGATAATGCCGCCTAAAAGAATTCCACCTACAAAAAAGAGGTTCCAGGATTCTTTTCTCCAGTTATATTGAAAAAAGGGAATTCTTGAAGGCACACATGCAGCACAAACATGCCGGAGTGAGGAGGAGATACCGAATGACTTGTTGCCAATAAGCAGTAACAAGGGAACCGTAAGGCCAATCAGCGGGCCGGCCACATACCAGGGCCATGGGCGGCTTACCCAATCGAGCAAAGTTTCATGCATTGTTAAACAGATTGTAAGGCATGCCGGAGATTTTGTGGCATGCCCGGGATAACCAATAAATTTGAGGAAATCATTCTCCTGCGGTATTTATATAAAGGCCACAGGAGCAATGAATGGTGGTTTGTTCAACATCTACAATAACGTAGCCGGGAATACAGATCAGATTTGTAAGACTTTACTCTGGCAAACAAAATCTGTAGTTGGCACATTGGTTTTTCTGATGCTAGCAAAGCCACCATCAACTTCGGTAAAGTTGCGAAATCCCCGCGCTTGCAGAATACTAGCAGCGACCATGCTGCGATACCCCCCTGCGCAATGCAGGTAAAAGTGTTCCGTATTGCTGAGATCTGCCATCCAAATGTTGATATATGCCAGAGGTTTGTTGTATGCATCTTCAATGTGCCTGGCCTCGTATTCACTTTCTTTTCTGACATCGATAACCACTGAGGAGTCCGGTTTGAATTCCTGAGCGAATTGTTGAGCAGAAATCCGATGTACGGAATCTGTTTCCATTTCTGCTTGTTTCCATGCACTGAACCCACCTTCCAGAAACCCGATCACATGGTCAAACCCAACTCGGCTAAGGCGGGTAACTGCTTCTTCTTCGCGCCCCGGATCGGTTACCAGTAATATAGGTTGTTCCACATCGGCAATCATGGCACCCACCCAGGGGGCAAAGTCGCCATCCAAACCAATGTTTACGGAACGCGGGATAAAACCCCGGGCAAAATCGGCTGATTTTCGGGTATCCAGCACCAGTGCACCCGATGCTTCAGCGGCTGCTTCAAATGCTTTCGGTGAAAGGGCAGTGAGTGCCTGGCTTAAAACCTTGTCAAAACTTCTGTACCCGGCCTTGTTCATGGCTACATTCTTCGGGAAGTATGCCGGAGGGGGCAACAGTCCTTCAGTAACAGCCTTGACGAACGCTGCTTTGTTCGGTTGATTCAAAGCATAATTCACTCTTTTCTGGTTGCCGAGGGTGTCAACGGTTTCTTTCATCATATTTTTTCCGCAAGCCGAACCGGCACCGTGGGCAGGATATACGATCACGTCATCCGGCAAAGGCATAATTTTATTCATCAGGCTGTCGTACAATAAGCCTGCAAGGTCTTCTTTGGTGAGATTGGCTGCTTTTTGAGCCAGGTCAGGGCGACCAACATCGCCGAGAAACAAAGTATCGCCGGTAAACAGGGCATATTCCTTACCATTCTCATCCAAAAGCAGATAGGTTGTGCTTTCCATGGTGTGGCCGGGCGTATGCAATACTTTGATGGAAACTTTACCCAGTTTAAAGATCTGACCGTCTTGTGCAATTAGCGCATCGAACTCAGGTACAGCAGTAGGGCCATAAATGATAGGTGCCCCTGTTTTTTCACTCAGGTCTATATGTCCCGAAACGAAGTCTGCATGGAAGTGAGTTTCAAAAATGTATTTAATCGTAACCCCGTCTTTGGCCGCACGGTCTATATAGGGTTTAACTTCACGCAGAGGATCAATAATGGCAGCCTCGTTACCGGAGGTGATATAATATGCTCCCTGTGCAAGGCAGCCGGTATAGATCTGTTCTACTTTCATGATTTAACTGTTTTATTGTGTAATGACACAAAGGTAGGGCAAGGTGGCATAAGTCAACAGTCACCATTGTTACAAAATGCTCAACATAGCTTATACGGGCAGGTCCTGCGGATTAAAAAAACTTTTCAACAGCTTAATCTGATTCCTGTATAACAGCAGTTTCTCCTCGTTCTCCAGCTTTTTAAGTAACCGAGAAACCACCACCTTTGAGGTGGCCAGGTCATCGGCAATTTGCTGGTGAGATATATTTACAACGGTTGATCCGCTGTTTTGAGATCGTTCAAGCAGATAAACGGACAACCTTTCATCCAGCTTCCTGAATGCAATCTGATCAATGGTTTTCAGCAATTCGTTGAACCGAAACTGAATGGTATTCATCACAAATGCTTTCCAGGTGCTGTATTTCACAAGCCACTCCTCCATTTTTGAAACCGGAACCGCGATCATCGTCACATTTTCCTCTGCAGTTGCTCTGATCTCGCTTTGCTGATATTGCATGCAACAAGTAAAAGTCATAGCACAACTTTCGAGTGCATTCACAAAGTACAACAACAGTTCACGGCCTTCATCATCACGGCGGGTTACCTTAACTGATCCGCTCAGGATTAAAGGGATGTGTCTCATTACCTGGCCGTAGTCCATAATCAGCTCTCCGGCTTCCACTTCTTCAAACTTGCCTATCTGAATGATCTCTTCCACAAGCTTTGCTTCAAAAAGCCTGTTCAGTGTATTCCTGATTTCTTCAAGCAAGTATGTTTCATTATTTTTCATAGCAACAGCGTAAACACATGTTAACTGCCTGATGGGCACCCGGTTCAAAGCGGCAACAGGATTTTTTTTCAGGATAACTCTTTGTTGTTGCTGTATGTCGCAACAAAACCGGGTTCCTGCTCAAAGACTATCGCAGTTGGGCCTCAATTTTGCGGTTTGCCGGTGACAATAATCAGGCATCAGTCTTGTAAAACTACAGAAAAACTCATTAACACACTAGCGATGATATTCACCGTCAAAATTTTTGGAACAGACAGCCAATTTTTTTGAGGCACTCCCGTTTAAAGAGCCCTGTTGAAAACAAATCATTAAGTAGCAATGAAATAAAAAACCGGGCCGAACAGATTTTGTGAAATCGATATAAAAGTTGCATATTTAGGCCACTCAAATTAGAAAACACTATTTTAGGGTATGGTCATTAACCGGACCGGTCAAAAAAAGTAACTCAAATTTTACATAGCACTACATTGGCTGTAATTGGGCCGCATAACACCGGGCAATACACCAAAGTTTGAAACCGTGGCATCAATGATAAAATGAATGGTTGTTCACAACAAAGTTTTATATTGCGGCCTCAAAGCAATTTAACACTCATTAAAACGCGAAAAATTATTCGACTATGAAACGTTTTTTCCTGTTCTTTTTTATCCTGACATTGTCAGTGATGTTTACGCCTGAGGTGGTACTTGCCCAGGCAGGAGAAACTCCTTCGGTTACAGCCGAGATTGAGGAGGAGTTTGGGCACCAACTGCTGAAGCGTTACTTTATTGAGGGTGACTGGCGCTTCATGTCACTAGTACTGGTATGTCTTATTCTGGGTATGGCCTTCAGCATTGAGCGGATCATTACACTAAATATTGCCACTGCCAATACGGATAAATTGCTGGCACAAATTGATGAAAAGCTCAAGGCAGGGGATATTGAAGGAGCCAAGGAGGTTTGCAAATCAACCCAGGGGCCTGCGGCCAGTGTGCTTTATGAGGGCCTTAAACGGCATCATGAAGGTATAGAGGCCGTTGAGAAATCGATTATTGCTTACGGCGCAGTTCAGATGGGATTGCTGGAGCGCGGGCTGGTATGGATTTCGCTGTTTATTGCCATTGCGCCGATGTTAGGATTCATGGGTACCGTAATAGGTATGATCGGGGCTTTTGACCGGATTGCCGCGGTAAACGACATATCCCCATCGGTGGTTGCCGGTGGTATTAAGGTAGCGCTTTTGACCACGGTATTTGGTTTGATCGTAGCCATCATTCTTCAGATATTTTACAATTATATCGTATCAAAAATTGACGCCATTGTAAACCGAATGGAGGATGCATCAATTACTTTGGTGGATCTGATGGTGGAGAACAACATTGTAAAAGTGCATGCCTGAATGCAATAAACCTGAAAAATTATGTATGATTTTTTAAGCAGACGAGGACCTGCGTTGGGTTTTGGGCTAGGCCTGGTGATTGTACTGATCTTTGTACTCACCATGTCGACCAGCAACCAGGTTGAAGAGGCCACCAGGCTGATGAGCAGTGATCAGCCGGTGACTACGGCTGACGTTGAGCCTATCACAATGTTCAATACGGGTTTGTACGGAAGTTATTTCCTGATAATAGTATCCGGCATTTTGGCCATATTCCTTTCTTTGCTCAATGCATTGAGAGGCAACCCCAAAGACCTGTTGAAATTTGGTGCCGGAGTGCTTATTTTGGCAATAATCTTAGGCGTTGCCTATGCCATGGCTCCTACTGAACATGGTTATGTATTACAAAGGACCATGGAGCAGTTCGACATAAGCAGCAGAGAAAGTGCTTTCATCAGTACGGCAATCAATGGGGCAATAGGCTTGTTGGGAATTGGATTTCTGGCATTGTTTGCCAGTGAATTGCGAAACATTTTCAAATAGACAATTATGGCAAAGAACCGCGAACAACCCGAAGTGAATGCGAGCTCGATGGCAGATATTGCCTTCCTGCTTCTCATTTTCTTCCTGGTGACCACGCAGATCGACGTCGATCAGGGCATCATGGTTCGTCTGCCGCCCTGGTCTGATGAGCCACCGGAAATGCTTCAACTG
>JBJHCA010000074.1:0-16221 GCA_050485785.1 Saprospiraceae bacterium
CTTGGTTGAGATGATTATCAGCCATGAATTTTTGTACATCCTTGGCCCAAAATCGGCTGTCATTATCATTGCGAACTTCGATAGTTAGTTCTTTGTTGAGCATCTGATGTGGTTGCAAATAGTTGACAATAACTTGCTGCCATGAATTTTTACAGAGTTTTGTGTAAAACCAGAAAAACTGATTACATTTATCCCGAAAGTAATTGACATCTTCCCTTGTATTTCATCACCTAAACTGAATAAACATGCAGTCTAATAACCTAAACCCACGCTCGCCCTTTAACATACTCGCTGCTATGATTGTCATATTGGCATTGGCTTTTCCGGCCATTGCCATAGCCAATCCCCAACCTTCCGGCTTTCTTTCGCCTGATTGTTCAATAGTATTGGCAATGCACGATACGGCTTACACCGATGTAGAGATTATGCCTATGTTCAGGGGATGTGAGGGCATAGAAGATCTGGATAAGCGAAAAAATTGCTCGGATACGAAGATGCTGGAGTTTATCCATCAGAACATCACATATCCGGAAGCTGCCAGAAAAGCGGATACTGAAGGTACAGTAGTGGTCCGGTTTATCGTTGAACGCGATGGCTCAGTAACCAATATCGAGGTGGTTCGCAAAGTTTCTGAACCTATTGATGAAGAATCATTGAGAGTAGTTCAATTAATGCAGGAAGAGATCATGTGGTCACCGGGTTTGCATGGGGGGATACCTGTGAGGGTAATTTACAATTTACCGGTCCGTTTCAGACTCACAGAGTAAGATACCGGCATATTGCCATTTTAATTAGAATGGATTTCAGCAAAGATGTTATCCAGTGTAAAGGAAGAACCGATACATTTCTTTGATGTGGTTTTAACTTTTAGCAAAAAGCCTTCCAACGGAAAGGTACCGGCGTGGGGTATTGTTTGGGATATCTTTTTGTTGCCTGCTGTGTACCGCATAGTCCAATACCAGCGGTATCACATTTTATGCGTTACACAGCAGGAAAAGTCACTCCTTAGCTTGGTTGGCAGTAGTAAATGGAGGAGTACTATGGGCTGAAAGAATGTATCACTGCCTTGCAATTTTGCAGGGTAGTGGGTAAGATTGGCAAATAGGGATTACATTTATCGCAAATGTAATTAACGCTTTCCCTTCTATATCACCACCAAAACGGAACAATCATGCTGACTGAGAACCTTAATCCGCGGTTGACCTATAACACACTCGCTACTTTGATCGCCATATTGGCATTGGCGGTTCCGGCCATTGCCATGACCCATCAAGGATTTTCCGGCTAATCTGATACTGGCTCAAATGTAGACTTAATGCACGATACGGTTTATACCGAAGTGGATCAAATGCCTATGTTTAATGGTTGTGAGCGTGTGAAGAAACCGGAAGACCGACAAGAATGTGCCCGACAAAGAATGTATGAGTTTATCTATCGTGCTGTAAGGTACCCTTTAGCAGCCAGAAAAGCAGGAGTTGAAGGTAATGTTATGATCAGGTTTATAGTGGAACGTGATGGCTTGGTTACTCATGTTGAACTTGTGGAATCAGTATTTGATGCACTTGACGAAGAAACGCTACGGGTGGTGTGGTTGATGAAAAATGACATCAAGTGGCACCCGGGCTTACTCAATGGAGGGCCGGTAAGGGTGAATTACTATTTGCCGGTCAGATACAGATTGGAGAGATAAACACAAGTTGGATTGAAGTTCAGGCAACGCTTGACTCCTCCTTTAGACAACAAATACCTACCCGGATTAAAAAAGTGCAAATCTGAAAGTTCAGGGTTCTACCTTATTTACTAATGCTGTCAGTTTATTGTCCGGGGCACCGGCTACTTGAAGCTCTATGAATACTAGCCGGCAAACCACTGCAATTTCTGCTAGAAAGTATACCCAACCTGCCAGGGTAACCTGAGATGAATAGAACAAAAGCACACCCAGTGTTAATACGCAATAGAGAAGGTTGGCAATTCCGATGATTCGCAGGTAAAGTGCGTAGTCTTTTTTCACGAGGAAATAGCAAAATGAGGAATAAACGCAAAAACAAAGAGCTATCAAAAAAAGAAAGGAAATGATGACTACCAGCAAACCGAAGAATTCGTTGAAACGCCTTACCACTACCCACAGCAGCCCGGCAGTGAGCATAGCACCCAAGCTGTCTGTAAGCAATAATGCACGGGGATTCTTGATGAAATATACAGTAATCCTTCCATTCATACCTAAAATCCCTATGCCGTCATGCTTTGCCCTGTAACTTTGGGGAACAACTCCACGAATGATGCTTTAAGTCGTACTTTCATTAATCGTGAAGACCATTAGGGTCACAAGTTTACCGGAACGCTAACCTCTTCCGAAAAAATAACCAATAGACAATGAGTACACGTGATTGTTGATCCTGGATCCCTCATCATTATCTGCCACTATATTCGCCAGGCCTATGGCATAGTTGAATCCAATTTGAAATGCACTCACATCAATGCCGGTTCCAACAACCAGGCCGTAATCCAATCGCCTAAAATCATCGTTTTCACCGGTTCCCCAGTTAATGTCAGGTTCAATGGTGTAAGACAATCCATTGACTGTTGTGCTGTATTCGGATGTTCCGCTCAATCCGACACCTATATAAGGGCCTGCCTTGCCATAAATACCAAGATTTCCCAGATTTAAAGTGGCTTTAACAGTAAATGGGATATCGAGATAATATAAATTCAGGTGGCCTTCATTGATAATATTCTGGCCGAGAATTGTATAATCTTCATACAATCGGAAACCTTTGGTTGACAGCAGCAGATCGGATTCAAGGGAAAAAACATTCGATAAAGGAAATTCAGCACTTACTCCGGCATGGAAACCGGGTTTAAACAGGTAATCATTTACATTGACACCGTTTTCGTCTGTTTCTGCGAAAGTGGAGGCATTAAACCCGGCCCTGAGGCCAAAATTCTGAGCAAACATTTCCGTGGACAGTGCAATGGCAACTATCACAAAAGCAATTTTGACAAATGGATTCATTTTGGTTCCTTTTAGGGTGAGTGAATAAAATTCAGTGATGAATTCCGAAATGCTTTTAGCATAAGCTGACGGTCTTCAATACCTAGCCCCGGATCTCAAAGTAGTCCGGGAAAGCATAAATCTTGAACGGAGGAGTTATGCTAAAATTACATGATATGATATAAATGTCCGGCAAATTATGATATATAAGTTCATCAGATGAACAACAAGCGATGTGTTTACTGTGAATTGGATATGGATTTCATCACAGCGGCCATTTACTGAACCCTGCATGAACATTCATAATGATTGCTGATGTACTCTACAGATTCTCTGCATAGCTCCTCCAAAACCGGTATATTAATGTCATCCAGCTTTTTCACATAAATGCAGGCTTTGCTCATCTTAAACTTTCCCAAACCGGATATCAGGGCTTTACTTTTTTCGGTATCAGAGTAAACGTAAAGCGAAAAGGCTGCTTTTCTGGGAGCAAATCCCAACACTGGTGCGTCGCCTTCGTGTCCGCTGGCATACTTATAGTGATAATTGCCGAATCCGATGATGGTTGGCCCCCACATTTTGGGTTCACAACCCGTCCACGCCTGCATCAGCTCAATCAGCCGGAAACTGTCTGTTCTCTTCTGTTCATTATCAACATATGAATTGACAAAGTCAGTAACATCCTTCCCTGTATACGTTGTTTTGGTTTTTGCCATTGGATCGGTTTGTCATGAACGGAATGCTAAGTTAGTCAACATTAGCGGGAAATTTGAGGGAGTGAAGGGTCCGAAACATAAAAAATCACTCATCCTGCCGCTTCCTGTAGCCAAGCAGGTATGTTAGCGGCATAGGGCCAGGTGTTTGGCCGGTTTCCCAGTAAAACTGGTCAACATCGTCCAGCTCTGCTATCATCTCATTCATTTCCTTTACAGAATAAATGCGGAGTATGGAAGCAATGCCATCCCACAAAACATACAATGGAATGAGGGGCAGTAAATAAATGAAGGGAAGGACTTTCCAGCGTACCGGCTTGATAAACAAAGTGAATATGAGCACATTGATGATGACAAAGAACATGCTGAATACGCTGACGGCATTTTTATTGAGGGGCTCGAAAATGGCAATAGGGGAGCCGGTATCCACAGCGTTTTGAAGGATTTGCCGCTCATGTGCTGGTCTGAAATGGTGAAATGCCGCAAACATAGTTCTGAATTGCCCATTCCATTCTTCAGGCATGTTCATGATATCCACGGGTTCTGAAACGAAGTCAAATACCTCCGGCATTTGGCGGCGCGTATCATTGAAAGCATCAATATTGGGGTAAAAGTCGGTGAGGGTAATGCGCAGTGCCGGGAATTGTTGCCGGAGTGATTGTGCCAGTCTGATGAGGCCACCACCACCTCCTGAAGCACAGTCAACCCACCGGGCCTGGCCAGAGGCGTCCAGGCCCCGGATAATAATGGGTTCTGCGGCTTTGTACATATTGAAACGGACGGCGACAAAGCGAAGGTAATCGGTGCTGTAGTTTCGCCAGCTTTGAGGAAACCAACGGTAATCCTCCCATTCAGGAGCATGTATTCTTCTCATGGCTTTAATATTGGGAAGGGAAAATTAAGCAAAGTTCTTCAATAAATGCTGGAATCCTTTCCGGAGATTCAAGATTGCAGTGCTGCTTGCTTCTTCCCAATTTACGCCCCGTTCCTTAGCTTGATTATTGGACCAAACCCAAACTCTATGGGATATTCAACAATGCCGTTGACATCTTTCAGGGCATCGGGGCTGAGCTCAAGAGCCATAAATACACCGGGTGGCAACGCGAAGGGTGGGTGTATGTTCCAGTGTTCGGTAGGGCGGAAGCCGAATCGTGGGTAGTATTCGGTATGACCCAATACGATTACGGAATGAAATCCTGCTTTTTTAGCGGCATTAAGTCCTTCACGAATCAACATACTGCCTACACCTTGCTTTTGGTAAGCGGGATGAACTGCCATGGGTGCCAAAGCCAGACTTATCACTTCTTGTCCGCCGGAGTTGATTATCCGTACCGGGCTAAACAAAATATGACCCACTATGTGGCTTTCGTGTACGGCCACCAGCGATAACTCCGGAATATATGCCGTACTTTCACGCAGACGGTCAATCAGATCGGCTTCATCCACGCCGTCAAATGCAAGGACATTTAGCTCGTAAACAGCCTTCCGGTCATACTCATTATCCTGACGAATGCTAATGTTCATAGCAAGGTTATTTTATGGTTCCACGGGTCAGGAGTTGTGGTTACTCCACGGCACTGTTTTCTTGATGTTATTGTTAATCTCTATCCGGTACCGGTAAATAGCACCATCAAATATAGTTTTTTTATCCCGTATTGTATGCATCATGTGTTAAACAGGTGATTTTCCTTGCATGAATTGCCTATTTGTGCAAATGTGCGAAGTTGATCAGTGGGTTTCCGGAGATGCATGTGCGGTGTGGCTCGTTTTAAATGACTTTATATATGTGAAACCCGGTTGATGTATGCCAACGGCACTTCGTTGCTTCGCCATAATTATTGCGTAATAAAGCAATTGGGGTGATAAAATCTATTTCGTGCAATGCCAAATGAAAGGCAAATACCAATCAATCCCTTCATGAGCTACTGCATCATCAGGGAGAAAATTACCGGACAGGAGTACAGGTTTCTTCCTTTTACCACAGATGCTGAATTCTCACCAGCCCAATATCATGGCAAACATCAGCGGGGCCACTATGGTAGCATCCGATTCAATGATGAACTTCGGCGTATGCACGTCAAGTTTTCCCCAGGTGATTTTTTCATTGGGAACTGCCCCGGAGTATGAACCATAGCTGGTAGTGGAATCCGAAATCTGACAGAAGTAACCCCAGGTTCGCACCTCTTCTTCCATATCCTGATGCAGCATGGGCACCACGCAAATGGGGAAATCTCCGGCAATACCACCGCCAATCTGGTAAAAACCGGGAGCCCGGCCATCGGCTTCAGTATTGCGATACCAATTGGCCAGCGCAATCATATACTCAATGCCGGATTTCATCACATCGGGCCGGGTATGTTTCATCATGCAGTGCGCAGCAAACATGTTGCCCAGGGTAGAATCCTCCCAGCCGGGCACAATAAGAGGAAGATTTTTTTCTGCAGCAGCCACCAGCCATGAGTCTTTAGGGTCTATTTCGTAATACTGTTCCAATTCTCCGCTAAGCAGCAGCCGATACAGATACTCGTGTGGAAAATAACGCGCAGCACTGTCTGCAGCCTGCCTCCACAATTTCAGTACCTGCTTTTCAATGCGACGCATGGCTTCCATCTCCGGTATACAGGTGTCGGTAACGCGATTGTAATGCTGGCTCAGCAGCTCCACCTCATCGGCAGGGCTCAGGTCGCGGTACTGCGGAATTCGCTTGTAATGATGATGGGCTACCAGATTAAACACATCCTCCTCAAGGTTGGCTCCGGTACATGAAATAATGTGAACCTTATCCTGCCTGATCATCTCGGCCAGCGAAAGACCCAGCTCGGCAGTACTCATGGCACCGGCCAGCGTTATCATCATTTTGCCACCGGCGCTCAGGTGGTCTTCATACGCATGTGCGGCATCTACCAGTGCAGCAGCGTTAAAATGACGATAATGGTGTTCAATAAAGTTGCGTACAGGTTGGTTTGACATTGTCTGTTTGTTTTTTTTATATCTTTTTGTGGACTAACATTTGTAGCCAGAAGCCAGTTGCCTCAGTAATGACAGTATGCTGGCATACACAGGTGTGGGGCGCTGAGCCAGAAAGTCACTCAGGTCCACCCAAACCGCCGCTTCAATGTGCTCCTCAGTCTGAAGTGTCAGCTCGCGGGTGTCCGAACTCATGGTAAACCATACGGTGTGTTTCAGAACTCGATGCCTTCCTTCACGGTAGGTGTGATACATATCTCCATAGTGTTTCAGGATCTTCAACCCGCTCAGTCCGGTTTCCTCTTCCACCTCACGAAGGGCAGCCTCTTCGGCGCTTTCATGAGCATCAATCTTTCCCTTGGGCAAATCCCAGTGTTTAAGCCGGTATATCAGCAATACATGCCCCTCGGGGTCATACACAATTCCTCCGGCTGCTTTTACGGTTTTGTAAATTCCCTTAAACTGTTTCCATAAGCCGGCCACATCATCGGAGAAGAGTAGAACTCCACTTTCTGCCGTCCCCGCTTCGAATTGTTCTATCAATTCAAACAAAGCCGAACGCTGTCCCGTATATTTGCGGCGCAAAAAACCCGAAGTGTCCGGTATGCCGGGTACCGGCCTGTCAGGATCATCGGTAATGATGAGCGGTTTTGAACCAATATAAACTGTATATACCATGAATGTTAGTCGCGATGAACTACGTAAAAATATTGCTGCAATGCTCATGCAAATTAAGGCAATTAAACTCAATCCGCACAATCCCTTTCGCTGGGCCAGCGGCCTGTATTCGCCCATATATTGCGATAATCGCCTCGCCCTTTCCTATCCCCGGCTACGCCGCATGATCATCGATGGAATGGTGGATGTGGCCGCTGATTTTGGCCCATCCCAGGTAATTGCCGGTGTGGCTACGGCAGGTATCCCTCACGGTGTTCTGCTGGCCGATCGCCTCGATCTGCCATTTGTTTACGTGCGAAGCAAGGCCAAGGAACACGGAAGGAATAACCTCATAGAAGGTGAAGTGCGTGGCTATGAGCGGGTTCTGGTAATCGAAGACCTCTTTTCCACAGGTGGAAGCGCTATTCAGGCTGCCGAAGTCATCGAATCTCAGGGTTGTCAGATTGCCGGCATTTTATCAGTGTTTAGCTATGACCTTCCGGCCCTCCGCCACAATATGCAGGAAGCCGAATACGCTTTTGGTTCCCTGACCAATTATGATGCCGTGCTTGAAGTAGCCCTGCGCGAAAATCTGTTCAGCGATGAAGCTATAGAGGTACTTAAAAACTGGCGCCACGACCCTGCGGCCTGGAGTGCCGCCTTTAGTTCGCAATCATAGGCCCCAATCAAGGCCAATGTTCAGCCTGCTCTGCTGCACTGAGCAGCTTCTCATACAGTGTAATGCACTTGTATTCTTAAGCTTATTATTGCTTACCATTCAGACTTCCTGAAAAGTAAATAAATGCCTAACTTGAGCGACAAACTAATAGTCGGCTCCATGAAACAAAATCTGCTTTTTACGCTGATCCTGTTGTTCTTCGCAGGATTTTTATGGGCTCAGTCATTAGTGGTTATGCCCACACTGGACAATGAGGCCCTGAGAATTGAAGAACTGAACCGCCGGGCTCCCGGACTTGCTCCCGCATTTGCCCATCCGTTTATGGTGGATCTCAACCATTTACAGTATGGTGAATGGACGCATTATGAGGGTTACAAATCCGTATGGCAGCTTACTATCGTTTCCGCCGGAGCATGGTCTGTCAATGTAGGCCTTACGGATGTATATTTCCCTCCCGGGTCTGAACTCTTTTTATGGGGCAATGGATCGGGGGAAATTTTTGGCCCCTTTGGCCAGGAATTTAATCGCGATTATCGCGAACTGTGGACTCCGGTTATCCCCGGAGATGAAATTACCCTCATGCTGCGTCTCCCACCGGAAGAAATCGAAAACCTCAGCCTCGTTGTTTCATCCGTCAATCACGACTTTATGAACTTCAGGGGGGTAATGTCTGGTGCCTGCAATCTCGATGTGATCTGTGGAGAGGCTAATGGTTGGGCTATAGTGGACAATTATCGCGATATCATTCAGTCGGTGGCTGTTATTTCTACCGGAGGATTCACTTTTTGTACGGGCTTCCTGGTCAATAATGCCAACAACGATTGTACTCCGTTTTTTATGACAGCGCGTCATTGCGGTATCAATTCTGGTAATGCCGGCTCACTGGTTACTTACTGGAATTACCAAAACAGTTTTTGCCGCCAGCCCAATTCACCGGCCAGTGGCGCACCAGGTAATGGGGTTTTGACTGACTTCAATACCGGAGCTGTTTTTCGGGCTTCCTATCAGCCTTCTGATTTTACCCTGGTGGAATTGAGCGACCCCGTTTCTCCTACGGCTAATGCCTTTTTTGCGGGTTGGAATGCAACTTCCGCAAATCCGGATACCAGTATTGCTATCCATCACCCCAATACAGATGAAAAACGAATAAGCTTTGATTTTGATCCCGGTACCACTACCAATTACTTACAGAGTGCCGTTAATCCAAATGGCACACATATTCGTGTGGGCAATTGGGAAATTGGCACTACAGAGGGAGGAAGTTCAGGCTCTCCGCTGTTTGATCAAAACAAAAGGGTGGTGGGGCAACTCCATGGCGGCTATGCCTCATGCAGCAGCAATACAGATGACTGGTATGGTCGCTTCTCCGTATCATGGACAGGAGGAAACAGCCCTTCTACCAGCCTCAAAGCCTGGCTCGACCCCAATGATACAGGTGCCATGATCCTGGACGGGAGATATGCCACTGCCTGTGAATTTGGTTTTGACCCTCAACACATTGCTGTCGGAGTTTGTGTTCCCGACACCCTTAGCATTGTGACTCAAGTCAGCGATAATTTTGATACTGAAGTTGTGCTTTCAGTAAGTGGCTTACCTGGCGGTTTTACTCTGCTCAATTTCCCGGCCACAGCTAATGGCGGCGACTTGATCAGTTTTTCCGTCGTCGCGGGTATCACTGTACCTGCAGGCTTACATGCATTCACCATTGTTGCCGGTGATGGCGAGAATACGGGTACTGCCACAGTAGAAATCAACGTTTCCATCATTACTCCTGTAACTCCGCTTCCCGTGAGTCCGGTAAATCTAAGTATTGGTGTTTCTACCGTTGTTCAGTTTGATTGGTCTGCTCCTCCTCATGCCACATTTTACGATTTTCAGCTCAGCGAAACTTCCGGTTTCTCCGGGAATTTACTGGCTAACCTGAGCGGACAAACGGTCACTTCACATGTCATGCTGCTGGAACCCACCACTCAGTACTACTGGCGTGTCAGATCCGGAAATACTTGCGGCACTTCCGACTGGTCAGCTGTATTTACTTTCACTACCGGGCAAACTAGCTGTGGAGTGTATACTGCTACTGACCTGCCCATTACCATTGGCAGTGGACCACCCAATACTATACAATCCACCATTAACATTGCCGGTGAAGGGAATATCAGTAGTATTTCAGTTCCCAATATTACCGGGCTCCATACCTGGATGAGTGATCTTGTCTTTATTCTGCAAAGCCCTCAGGGTACTCAGGTTACTTTAATGGCCAATGTTTGTGGCAGTAGTCAGAATTTTAATCTCGGTTTCAGCGATGATGCCCCTGCAGTTCCTTTGCCTTGTCCTCCAATTGGTGGCGGAGTATATCAGCCTGCAGGAAGCCTGAATGATTTCATCGGGCAGCAGAGCAATGGTAACTGGACCCTTATTGTGCAGGATCAGGCTTTTCTGGATGGTGGTCAACTCCAAAGTTGGGAACTGGAATTGTGTTATTCAATTCCTGATGATTTCAGTGTAAATTCAGAGCTTACACAAGTAACTCCCATTCCTGTAATATGCAATGTGCTGGAGAGCAAAGAGTTCGAAATAACGCTGGGCAGCTCTTATGGCCAACAATCAGTTCTCAGCGTTACCCTGCCCGGTGATGTCATCCCCACTGTTGAGTTTATACCGCCTGTAGCTGCAGGAGGCGAATCTGTAATAGCTAAATTCACCAATTTTCATGATATGCCTTCGGATTATTACTCGTTTATCCTGCATATCGATGATGGAGAACAAACCATTAACGTTGATTGCATGGTGCGGTTTTTGGAATCCCCCGGATCAACCCTTCAAATGCTCCCTGAAAACGAATCTTCACATGATCCCGGATCTGTTCAGTTTTCCTGGAATGTACTCAATCAGTGGGATTACAGCCTGCTTGAAATTGCCAAATACGACGACAGCTTCAGTAACGCTATCATTGTTTATCCAACTACTCTTGCTACTGCCACAATTCAAATTGAGGAAACAGGATATTACAAGTGGCGGGTAAGAGCACAAAACGAATGCGGGATCAGCAACTCGGCAGATGAGCGTTACTTCCACATTACGGGGACTTCAACTACCGAAACCTGGCCACCGGGTGTCCTGATGTTTCCAAACCCTGCCGGTCATGTTTTGTACATTCAATCGGAAAATGTTGATGTGGCCGGCTTCCAGTTCAGTATTGTGGATGTCACAGGACGCAGCGTGTCCGGCAAGCAAATGATCAAGGCCGGCATCGTCGATATCAGTCATCTTCCTCCCGGCTGGTATATTCTCCAACTGAGCAACCGGGATGGGACTTATCAGAAAACTTTTGTTAAATCTGTTGTTGATTAAGGTTGGTGTATGGTTTATATCTTTTTGTTTTGGCACTCCGTGCCGGGTAGCTTATTGCATTCCGCTGCACCCAAGGTAACCGGCTGCCCTGCGAACCACGGAAAGCAATTCGTCAATCTGCCGCGAAGCGGCATCACAAAATGTTATGTATACCCATCATGAAAACGATCAGCTTTGAACAGTTTCTGGATGTAGACATCAGAACCGGAACCATTACCGATGCTCAACCTTTTCCCGAAGCCCGCAAACCGGCTTTCCGCTTATGGATCGATTTCGGCAATGAAATAGGCATCAGGAAATCCAGTGCTCAAATTACTGACCATTACAGCATTAATCAACTGAAAGGCAGACAAGTATTGGCAGTAGTTAACTTCCCACCCCGGCAAATTGGGCCTTTCATTTCGGAAGTGCTTGTACTTGGCGTTCATGATAATGAAGGTAGGGTATGCCTGATTATGGTAGACGGTGAAGTGGCCAATGGAAGCCGTATGCTATGACAGTAAACTGCATCCCCGAATATCGCTGAAGTCAATGCGGCCGGTAACTTCAAAACTACCGTCTTCAAACACCCTGCCCATATCGTCGGTAGCAATAAAACTACATGTGTCAATGTTGGCCAGGTCTGTTATATTGAGGCCGCCTTGCCGTCCTGCAGGCAACATCTCAAAAGGATCTGTCAAATCCCTGACCATTACGCGCATCAGACTGCCGGGTGTAAAACGATCACCGCCAAGGGCATATGCCTGCGATAGCAACTCGGTCATGCCATACTCAGACCCAATCTGCAATGCTTGCATTTTCTCCTTCAATTCCCTGTGCAGCTCCATTCGGGTAATTTCTTTGCGTCTGCCTTTCATTCCGCCGGTTTCTATAATCGTGACATCGGGAAAAACAGAACCTGAAAATTCTGCAAATTCAAGCAGTGCATAGGTCACGCCGAACAGCACATTTCGTTGCGTCCCAACACGGGCTAAATCTTCCTGAAGCTGATCGTAATTGTGGAGGTAAAAAGGCAGTTCAGGCCGGGCACTAGCTTTTTTCAAATGGTCTACCATGTAAACCAGGGATGAGTTTCCCTGCTCAATATAGGACGGTAACAAAGCAAATATCACACATTCTTCCGGCGGGGCAATCGCATCGCTGAACAATTGATGAAAAACCCTGCGGTACCACACGGACTCCTTAACCTTATGCACCGACTGTTGCATGGCACCTGTCCCGCTGCTTTTAAAAATAAGTTCCGGCTCCCATGTGCCCGTCCTGATATCGTGGTACTTAAAAAAAGCAATCGGCATAAACGGAATCCGGTCAAACCTGTTAATGGTATGAACCGGTATTTGAAGATAGGTTAGGAATTGCCGGTATATCTTGTTATGAGCAGCCTGGTACCGGAAAATTTCCAATGCCAGTAGATCAAAGGCTGATGAGTATGAAAACCCCGGAATACTTAAAGCTTTTGTAACTTCGTTGAATAATGTTTCGCGAACCGATGAAGTCATTGCTTTCTCTTGTATTGTTGTGTGCCACCTTTTTGCTGGCTTTGTACGGCTGCATTAAAGAGCCGGATTATCCCATTGAGCCCTACATCGAATTTGTGAGCATGAGCAAAAGTACGCTGAATCAGGGGCAAAATAAAGAAGACACCCTGTATATCACATTTTCTTTCACTGACGGGGATGGGGATCTGGGCTATAATCCCGAAGATAATGAAACAGATATATACCTCACAGACATCAGACCATTCGGCATCACCACTGAATACAAACTGCCACGGCTGCCACAGCGCGGTGTGAGTAAAGGTATCAGCGGAGAAGTAACCATTAAAGTGTTCACTACATGCTGTATACTGGATCCAACAGACCCGTGTATGGTTCAGCCTGACTCATCCGTCAGCTTTCACTGGGAACTTCAAATTCGCGACAGGGCCGGGAATTTCAGCAATGTGATTGAAACTGAACCGGTAACGGTTATTTGCAATTAACCCTAAACCTCTTTGGGCAAATCCTGCATCAACACTTCGGGCATCATAGGGCTGCCGAGATTCAGCCAGTCGATTTTTTTGCGCAGCATACTCAGGGTGTATGCCTCTCTGCTGTCGGCCTCGGGTCGGTAATTATATTCCCAGTTTGCCTGAGGTGGCAAACTCATCAATATGGACTCCGTCCTTCCTCCTGTATCTAAACCAAACCGCGTGCCTTTGTCCCACACCAAATTGAACTCCACATAACGGCCCCGCCTGAGATACTGCCATTGCTTTTCACGTTCGGTAAACGGCCTTCCACAATTGAAATGAAGAAGTGGAATATACGCTTTGCAAAACGCATTGCCCGTGTCTTTCACAAACTCAAAGAGTTCCTCTTTGTCTTTGTTTTCTCCGTCCTGATTCAGCCGGTCAAAAAATATTCCACCTACTCCCCGTGTTTCATCCCGGTGTTTCAAATAGAAATAATCATCGGCCCAGCGCTTAAACCTGTCGTAGTAATACTCATCATGCCGGTCGCACACTGCTTTCAAATGCCTGTGAAAAAACGATGCCTCTCCGGGTTCAATAATATGCGGTGTCAGATCAATACCCCCGCCAAACCACCATACTCCTGAACTCATTTCAAAATACCGCACATTCATGTGTATGATAGGCACATTGGGGTTGTGCGGATGCAGCACTATGGATACTCCGGTTGCATAAAAATCGGCCTGTTCCAGATTAAGGGCCTTCAGAATATTGGCCGGTGTGGGGCCGTGTACTGCTGAAAAAAGTACACCGCCTTTTTCAATATGCCTGCCGGCAATGATTCTCGTCCGGCCACCGCCACCTTCATCGCGTTCCCACAGATCCTGGATAAACTTTCCACCTCCATCGGACTCCTCAAGCTGGTAGCAAATATCGTCTTGCAACGTTTGAAACCATGTAGTTATGTGTTTTTTGTTGATTTCCATGTCCTCAGCCTGATGTCAATTGATTGATGGCTTCTACTTGTTTTGCGCTTGCCCCGGTAAATATTCTATCCTCAATAATCGTAACGGGACGCCTGAGAAAAGTATATTCCTGCAAAATCAAATTCCTGATCTCTGTCTCGGAAAGTTCCCTCTCATTGAGTTTCATAGTCCGGTATGCTATAGCCCTGCGGCTGAAAAGGGCTTCATATGTGCCCGAAAGTCTGACCATGACATCCAGATCATCTCCGGTAAGCGTATTATGCTTAATGTCTCTCAGTTCAAAAATCTCTGTATTCGCCAGCGATGCCAAAAACCTCCGGCATGTGCTGCAAGTACTCAGGTGGTATATTCTCCTCATCAAAACTATTTCTGTACCTTGTTGCTGACTTGTTCAGCTACTTCAAAAGCACAAATAAAATCAAAATATGGCATTCTCCGAAAGTGACCTCATTCTTCCGGATGGCAATAAGGTTTATCATCTGAATATCAGTCCTGACGACATCGCAGACTTTATCATTACCGTAGGTGACCCCGACAGAGTTAATCTGATCAGCGGTATGCTTGACAAAATCGAGGTTGAAGCCGGCAAACGTGAGTTTAAACTGGTAACCGGCTATATAGGTTCCCGCCGACTGAGTATCCTTTCTACCGGAATTGGCCCGGACAATATCGACATTGTAATGAACGAGATCGACTTTCTTTTTAATGTTGACCTCGACTCAAGAATGCCCAAAAATGTTAGAAAATCGCTGAATATTATACGCTTAGGCACTTCCGGAGGCCTTCAACCTCAATTTGAACCCGGTTGTGTTGTGTTGAGTGAAATGGCTTTTGGACTGGACAGCTTGCTCCATTTCTACCAATACACCGAAACTGAACCCGAACTGATGCAGGCGTTCAAAGAACAATGTAAGCTTCCTGTTGAACCCTATTCTGCCCGCGGTTCATCCCAATTACTCGATGCATTGAGCACACCGGGTTGGCATCCCGGAATTACGGTAACCAACGTCGGATTCTATGGCCCACAGGGCCGAAATATTATCATCCCCCCACGCCAAAATTTTGTAGACCTTTTTGAAAAATTTTCATTCCGCGGCCATAGCATTGCTAATCTCGAAATGGAAACTTCCGCCATTTACGGTTTGTCATCACTGCTGGGGCACAGGGCTTTGTCTGTAAATGTCATTATCGCTAACCGGCCCCTTAACTTGTTTCATCCTGAACCACGAAAGCCTGTAGTAGCTGCTGCTGAACACCTTTTTGAAATTATTGGCTCCGGAATAATCTGATTTCTTTCCCCGCAAGACTATTAAACGAATACCTAAACTTAGGTATAATTAAATCTGGTTTCGTGTCTTTTTTGCCTATCAATAGGTATTGGCCGAACTTTTTTTGGCACTTACCTTTGCTGTTGTTATTTAGACTAAATCAATATAGTTTATGCGTCCCGATCACTCTACAATACTTTGCCTGATACTTATACTTGCCTTTTCTGTGAATGTATCCGCAGAGCCGCCACAAACCGATAATCTTCAGGACACCATCAGCAAGCCCCATTTTGAATGGGAGGCTATTGAAATCCCAACCATTTTGGTTTCAGGAGAAAGACCAAGGCTTATGACAGGAGTGCCGGGCTCAGGTGGATTTGTATCACCCGTTGAACTTCGTCAAATGCAACCGCTTACAGCCAACGAAGCCCTCAGGAATATTTCCGGCGTGCATGTAGTTGACGAAGAGGGGATGGGGCTTAGGGTCAACATAGGAATTCGCGGCCTTGATCCTGATCGCAGCAGCAGGGTACTTATCCTTGAAGACGGTATTCCCGTGGCTCTTAACCCTTATGGTGAGCCGCAGATGTACTATAGTCCGGCCATTGAACGCATGCAAAGCATAGAAGTGCTCAAAGGTAGCGGCCAGATTATGTT
>JBJHCA010000075.1:0-16152 GCA_050485785.1 Saprospiraceae bacterium
GTATTACCGCCACTTCCGCGATAAAGAGGCCTACAAAGCTGAAGCTTTGAATCTGGGAATCAACCGCATTCATTTTTCCATGGTCAATCATTCCGGGGCTATTCTTCCACCTGGATTTCAGGAGGAGCTTTTCCGCATCAACACAGCTGACCTGCAAAGCAAGTGGGTGGAGATCTACCGCACCCGGCCTGATGGCGTGCAGTTTGACTATGAAGTGATTACCCGGATCAACAGGCTTGATGTGAGTCCCGAGGTAGTGCGGGAACGCGAGTACATCGATGAAAAGGAGATTGAAGATGGTTTTCAGTACGTACTGGATGCCAACGGCAATGTGATGAAAGACAGCCTGGGCAATGATATCAAGATCCCGAAATACACCACTATTCGCGCAACTGTATTGGAAGTCCATCAGCGCAAATCTGCTTTGGTAACCGGTATTTTTGAAATTGTGGACCGCAGAAAAGGCGAACCGGTGTTTACATCGCCTCTGCGATCCGAGGCCATTTTCGAAAACTTTGCCGCTACTTTCAGGGGTGATCGCCGCGCTTTGTCCAAAGAATCGCTGAATCGGCTGGGCAATCAGCCCGTGCCCTTCCCTACCGATGCCGATCTGGTGCTTCAGGCCGCGCATCAGCTCAAACCGTTTATCCGTAAATCGATTGTGGACAACCGCCGCTTGCTCGAATTTTAGGGTATATTGACGGATGATTGTTCATCACTCTTTGTGGCACCGCTTCGCGGTGATGTAAAAGAAATCGTTTCTTTGTCCCTATTAAAGGCATTAAGCCCTGAAGGGGGAAAAAGTCATTAAAAATCAATGTTATCATGACCCCTGAAATTTTCGATCCCTTTATGGAAGCCGCCTATGAGGAAGCAAGGACAGGCAGAGATGAAGGCGGCATCCCCATTGGATCAGTGCTTGTGCATCGGGGTAAAATAATAGGCCGCGGACATAATCGCAGGGTACAGAAAGGCAGCACAGTGCTGCATGGGGAAATGGACGCACTGGAAAATGCCGGCCGGCTGCCTGCAGCTGTTTACCGGGAGTGCACGCTGTACACAACCCTGTCACCATGCAGTATGTGCAGCGGGGCAGTACTTTTGTACGGTATTCCGCGCATAGTGATCGGAGAAAATACCACCTTTTTGGGCGAGGAGGCCTTGCTTGCCTCCAGAGATGTAGACGTTAAAGTTCTACAGCACCCGGGTTGCATAGCTTTGATGCAGGAATTTATTGCCCTTCATCCCCGGCTCTGGAACGAAGACATCGGAGCGTGAACGGGCTGCCCCGTGAGGCTTTAAACCCCGGGCCACTTATGCATTCTGACTTTCAATTGTCTTATCAATAAATATTTCTTCAAAATACCATCTTTACCCAACCCGGGGTACCTGAATCTGCGTCCATATCACTGAACGCGACCGGTGTGCATCATTCACTTTTTAAAACTATAAACCATGAAACAAAGCAATACGCTGCCCTTTGCCCTTCTGGCTCTGGTGGCTTCCCTGAGCATCATGCTTCAGACTTCCTGTACTTTTGATGATTGTACTGCTACCATTACCTACTCACAGTTTGATCCGGTGTACATGACGCGCGCTCAGCTCAATGAGTCGGTGGTGGCAGAGCCCGCACGTCCATTGGAAAGACCGCATAAGGTTTACGTTTACGGTCAGTATCTGCTCATTGGTGAGCAGAATCTGGGTATCCATGTGTATGATAACATTAACCCCAGTGCACCTGTGGCACTATCGTTTATCAGCATTCCCGGCAATAATGACATGGCCGTTATGAACGGTTTTCTTTATGCCGATCAGGTATCCGATCTCATTGTGCTTTCGTTGAGCAATCCCGCTTCGGCAGAACTGATATCAAGGCAGCAAGATTTTTTTGACCACTGGTGTACGGGCTGCCACTTCCATGATGCTCAGGGCTATCTGGCCTATTTCCGCGAACGGGAAGTTACGGAAATCGTGGATTGCCATGGCGCAGGGCCACGTCGCGGAAGTTTAGCCACCTTCGACAGCCAGTCAGGTAATCCGGCACCAACCGGCGGAGTTAACTCGCAATCCGGAACCGGAGGCTCCATGGCGCGTTTCACTTTACTCAACGGGCATCTTTATGCCGTGGATCATACCAAATTGTATACCGTATCCATCAATGACCCTTGGGCACCCGTGATGATGAATGAAACTCAGCTTGGCTGGGGCATAGAAACCGTTTATCCGTTTAAAGACAAGCTTTTTATCGGGTCTAACACCGGAATGTTTATTTACGATGTGAGCCAGCCGACCAACCCACAGTACCTCAGTTCCTTTGAGCATGCACTGGCCTGTGATCCCGTAGTGGCCAATGACGACCGGGCTTATGTTACCCTGCGAACAGGAAACATCTGCCCCAATGGTGCCAATCAGCTTGACGTGCTGGACATCAGCAATATACTTCAGCCGGTGCTGCTTAAATCATATCCCATGCAAAACCCCCATGGCCTGGCCATTCGCGATAATACCCTGTATGTGTGTGAAGGCCGGCACGGGCTTAAAATCTTTGATGCATCCGAAGATATGACCATCGACAAAAACCGGCTGGCTTACCTGAAAGACCGCCATGCCTACGATGTAATTTCTCTTTCAGCTGATCATCTTCTCCTCACCGGTGACGATGGTATTTACCAATACAATGTCAGCAATCCAAAAGACCCCAAACGCTTGAGTCATATTCCAGTTGTCAATCCATAAACCGGCCGCCATGAAATACTTATTGGTTATACTTTTTTTAGCATGGCAGTTGGTTGAGCTGAGTGCACAACAAACAGATACCCGCGATATCGTTTATCTTCATGATGGCAGCCGGATAGTGGGTGTAGTCACCGAATATTCACCCGACTCGCATGTGAAGATCATTACTGCATCAGGAGTGGAACTCACCCTGCCTGCCTCATCCGTAAAACGCGTCGATATTGGCGGGCCTGCCGCTCAATCTGTGCCTGACGCAACAGTACCCAGAAAAACCACGGAAAAAGGGTTCCGGTATCTGGTTTCCTCCACCTTGCTCAGGCCTTACAATCCCGACAGGTTTGGCACTCCATATCCGGGGTTCAGCCTGCAGGGCGGAGCTATATACAGGTTTACTCCCTGGGTGGGAGCTGGGGTAGTTACCGGCTTTGACTATTATGAATCCGGCACGGGGCAGGGGCTCGTTCCTGTTTATGCCACCGGTATGCTCAGTATGCCTAAGGATGCCAACAGCTTGTTCTTCAGAGCCGGATTAGGGTATAGTATAGGTGTAAAGCAAAGAAACTCAGATATTTTGTACAACAAAGGTGGTATCTTTGCCCAGGCGGGAGGAGGTGTAGAGTTTTTTTCACGAGGCCGTACCGCAATGTTGATTGAACTGGCCTATGTACATCAGGAAACTGTTTTCAGTTTTGAAAGCTGGGGATGGGGTTGGAACACCGCAGTGATTACGGAGGACATAACTTACCGAAGATTGCGTTTAAACTTAGGCATAACTTTTTAACACCCGGCATTTATTTGAAAATCAACAGACCTGCATATACCGAAGAAGAGATCATCTCTGGCTGCGTCCAAAACCGGCGCAAGTTCCAGGAGATCCTTTACCGTCAGTATTTTGACAGGATGTATACCATGTGTATGAAGCACACCCGGCACAGCGAAAGATCCATGGAAATTGTCAATAGTGGATTCCTCAAAGTGTTTATGCAAATCGGTTCTTTCAACGGGCAAGGTAAGCTTTACAGTTGGATCAGAACCATAGTGTACCGTACAATGGCTGACTGGTACCGGGAGAACAAACAATACATGCGCTTTATCAGTTTGGATGAACCTGGAGAACTGCACGATTCAGGGTATAACACCCCAGCCGACAACATGAATGAGCACGATATTACCGTGTTGCTCAACGGACTACCCGAAAGATTGTGCGAGGTTTTTCGTCTCTATGCACTGGAAGGTTACTCCCACCGCGAAATTGGCCATCGGCTGGGAATATCTGAAGGAACAAGCAAATGGCATCTTTCTGAAGCCCGAAAACGATTAAAAACCATGCTTGAAGAAGGACAAATGGTGAATAATGCCACAAAAAACAGGATATGAAAACCATGCAGGATAAAGGCTGGAACGCCATGAAAAATCTACTCGACGAGCAGATGCCCGTACAGAAAAAACCACTCTGGAGAAGACTTTCTCCACTTGTGTTATTTTTACTGGCATTATCCGTTTCTGGAGTATTATACCTCAATCACCAGCAACAGTTTACCGGCGACATGCTTTCAGCATTTAAGGCACCACAATATGGCAATGATTCTGACAATCAAATTTTTGAAGTTGAAAACATTGAAAAACACATCCCCAATGCCATTTCTTCCCTCGCTTCAGAATTTACTGAAACATCCTCTTCATTGCCCCTGACTCCTGATGTTAATCCCTTAATGCTTACCGAAACCAATTCCACGCCGATCCAAACTGAACAATCAAATAATGGTCGCATCGTCACTGAAAGAAAAAATCAACCTACACGAGATGTAAAGAAAATAAACGATCATATCACGGATTTGAATGAATACAAAACACATCCTGAAACTCAAACAAACATCGTTGACGACCAGGTAATTGCTCTTCGTCCTGCTGATGTCATTGTATCGGACTATGAACACTCTTCAACGTCTTTGGCAATGCTGGCTACCCTGCAGGCTGAATACCTGCCTGTATTAGCCGAATTGTCCGCACCCATGGCACCGGATATACTGCCACTGGCCCAGAATATTTTTCAGCTCAGAGCGCATGGAAACTTCATTGCCCTGCCTGGGCATGGAGTGAATGGAGGCTCTGCAGGTTTATCGGCCCGGTTGGCGCTGTCAAAAAAAGCAGGATTGCTTGCCGGAGCATCGCTGGGATACATCAGGCCCTACTCTCCCTTGCGCGAAGAGGCAGGTGTGTTTAATCAATTAGGTACTCAAGAAGAGCAGGATGGCGTAATTTTCCCCGACAACTACCACAGGATCAGACATTACTGGCATGCTCATTACTCGGCATCAGCAGCGTATAAGCCCTGGACCCCGCTGGAATTACAGCTTGGCATGTTTCACATTACCCGCCTCAACCGGCCTGAAACCAACCGCGTGTTTACCACGGACAATACTACTTCTGAGCCTCTTGACAATCAGGAAAACTGGAGAGACTTTCACGATTCGTTTACCGGGCTGCAAACCGGCCTCAGTATACAGATCACACCCCGATGGAGTGTGGATGGCCGATATATGCTGGGATTCAAAAAATGGCTAACGCCATCTTCTGACTTGGGCAAAGGGCCTCACATGCAACTGTTTAAGGCAGGGATAGCCTACCGTTTTCTTTAAAGGGCTTCGGGTCTTCAGACAGCTATGTAATTACAGGCCTGGTCTGGTTTTCGGAGATTTTAATTACTTTTGGCTCCGGGTCAATTCCGCTTAGCCGGTATATCCCCTCATACAACAATGCATTATACCGGCATGGAAACGGCATCATCAAAAAGGTACCATCTGCCGGCAAGAACGAATGAACATGACGCTGGCAGAACTTATTGAATTCATCAATCAACATCCCTGGATAGTGCTTACTTATTTTCTGGGTCTGCCACTTTCTGCCCATCTGGCCACCAGGGCTTACAGGCGATCGCGGCTGAAACAGTCATGGCTGTACGTCTTCAGCTTTTTTGTGTATTTCTCCTGCATTCCCGGTATTGCATCGGCTTCGCTTACCGCATACCGTCTGATATTTGATGGTGCAGGACTACTTGATTTGAGTGTGCTTATCTATATTTTGCCGGTAGTTTCCATGGTGCTTACACTGTACATCATTCGCCGAAAAGTAAGTTTTGACAGCATTCCCGGGTTTGACCGCATCTGGGGTTTAATCATCATCATCTTCGCAGTGATCGTGATGTTTGTTGCCATCGATAAAATGAGGATACTCCTTATTTTCAGAGCACCCATTTATTGGCTGATCTTGTTTTTTGCCGTGTTTGTTCTGATGATGGTGTACGGCTGGCGAAAAATGCAGCACAAAAAGTGATGTATCCAAAAAATGCTCCTTCAGCTATTGACGCCTTAATGCCAGGAACTCTTCTGCCTCAAGGGCATTGGCACACCGGGCAGCGGTAAGTCCCCCTTTTTGCCCCATCCACACACCGTACTGTACATCTTCCATACCTTCACAGCTGTGGGCGTCCGGATTAATGCTCAGATAGAGTCCCTTTTCCAGGGCATAATCCACATAAGTCCAGTCCAGATCAAGCCGGGCCGGATTGGCATTAATTTCTATCATCACTCCGTACTCCGAACAGGCATCCACCAGTGTCCTGTGGTCAACGGGGTAACCCTCCCTGGCCAGTAATATCCGTCCTGTTGGATGGCCAAGCATGTGTACACATGGATTTGAAACGGCTTTCAGTAAACGCTCCATGGCCTTTGATTGAACCATATTGAGGTTGGTATGTATGCTGGCAATCACAAGGTCAAGGCTTTGAAGCACTTCTGAGCTTAAGTCCATACTTCCGTCATTCATGATATCACATTCTATACCCTTCAGGATCCTGATCTTTCCGTTCAGTTCCAGATTTAACTTGTCGATCTCTTTACCCTGCTCCAGAAGTCGGTGCTCATCAAGCCCATTGGCATAAAATGCCGCTTTTGAATGATCGGTAATCACAATATAGCGATACCCCAGTGAAGTTGCGTGGAGCGCCATGTCCTTAACACTGTGAAGTCCGTCTGACCACGTTGTATGGCAATGTACCAAACCGAGGAGATCTTCACGGCTGATCAAACTTCCGGCAGGCTTTGCTTCTCCCCGGGCCATGGCCACTGCCATGACGTGATCGCGCAAAACCGGCGGGATATATACCATGTTCGCAATATCATGCTCTCCGCCGGTAAACTGTTCGGAATTCGTTTCTTCCACTCCATGGAAATGCCGGGTAAAAGAATCCGGTCCGGTATGCAAAAATAGCGCCTCGTCATACTCTTTCCGTCCGGCAAGGCAAATATCTGCTTCCACGCCGTCTTCATGAATACAGGTTATCACGTTTTGACTGCTTTCGCTAAATGTCCATTCCTTTAACTTAACGCCTGCACTATCGGCATCAGAAATCAGTTCAAGCCGCCGGACCACAGGCATACGACGCCTCAGTTCTCCCACCGGCTCAAGCTTTCCCGCATTCCCGGAGTCATGCCAGTCCTTGATGAGCCGATCGGCCCACAAAATGGCATCAGATAGCAACAACTGCCCCTGCTTGCTCAGAAAAAACCTCACCCTGCGCTCGATCTCAGCCTGAAGCTTTGGTCCGAAACCCTTGACCCTGAGAAGTGCATTATCCCCGCACCCAGTGAGTACATCCTGCAGTGTCATATAATTGAGTTCCTGCCAGAGAAGCCTCACTTTAGCCGGCCCCAAACCTGGAACGGCCAGCATCTCAACCACTCCGGATGGAATCTGCTCAAGGTATTTGTCGAGCGTCTTCATGCTTCCGCTATCGCGCAGTTCAATAATTTTATCGCCGATAGCCTTTCCAACACCGGGTATTGCCCGAATGGCTCCCTCATCCATGTCCGTAATGGGTTCATTCCATTTTCTCAGTGTGATATACGCCTGCTGATAAGACCGGACTTTAAATTTGTTCTCGCCCAGCAGGTCCATCACATTGCCCAGTAAGCGGAATGCCCGGGCTATATCTTTATTGGTCAGTAATGCCATTCTTGTTTTTTATCACCGGCTGTGTAAAGCCTGTTAAGTTAACAGGTTCATCGTCCGTAAATCTCAAATTCAATGAGGTCACCGCGGTTGATCCCGTGGCGGGCACTGAATCCGGCATTCACTTCCACAACGTACAATGCCGGCCTTTCCGATGGAATGGGGGCCTGTGACATGGGTGTGGTATTGGCCTGTATGGTCACAATTTCCTTCCTGCTGTTCACATAAATAATATCCAGCGGGATCCGTGTATTTTTCATCCAAAACGATTGCGGCTGCTCGCGACCCATCAGGAACAACATGCCGTGATCTTCGGCCATCGACCTTCTGAACATCAGCCCCTGCTGTATTTTGTCCGGTGTATCGGCCACTTCAATCTTAATGGTTGTAATAAGGGAACTGTCGCCGCTGCTAATGAAACTCAGCTGTCCCTGCTCAATAAATGCCGGCTCAAAAAAACTCAGTTCCTGGGGATCAACAGTCCTGAAATAATTGATGCCCCCCAGTATCAGTAAAAGCGAAATAAAAATCAATATGAGTATCCGGTAAAAGCGATTGTTTTTTTTCGGCTCCGGCCGGGGTGATCCTCCAGCCTGCCTCCTGGTTTTTGCCATGATGTTTTGTTATTTAATCACGGCAATATTAAGCATTTTTTGCCGCTGTATGCCTTCCGGCACATCTCGGGTTCCTCACTAATCGCAAACATATTTCTTGTTGTACGCGAACTGTGCTATTTTCGCGATAATGCGAATAACTCGTCTACATTTGCTCACCGCTCAACTCAATGCGCTCCGGGCATTCTATTCAGGCCCTATGGGGCTGCCTATTGTTGATGACACACGCCAAAGCTTTACAGTTAAAGCCGGTCTCTCGGATTTAACTTTTAGTGCATCCGGTGAATTGACGGCTCCGGTTTACCACTTTGCTTTTAACATACCTCCCGGCAGCGTAATGAGTGCTCACAACTGGCTTCACTCACAACGGATTGATGTGATCCCTTACATGAAGAAGAGCATTGTCGATTTTCCAAACTGGAATGCGAAATCCGTTTACTTTACCGACCCGGCAGGCAATATTGCCGAGCTCATCGGCAGGGAACAGACCTTGTCTGCCGCAGAAACAGCATTTACACCGCAATCGATCCTCTGCATCAGCGAAGTCGGGATACCTTTACAGCAATGGCCTCAATCCATGGAAACAATAAAGAATACGCTGGATTTACCCGTCTACAAAGCAGCTACCGATCAATTTGTGCCCCTGGGCTCACCTGATGGCTTGCTTATTGCCGTGCCAACTGACCGGCTTTGGTTTCCAACTGCTATACCATGCACACCGTTTCCCGCCAAAATTTCACTGGAGGATTTGCGTTCCACACACTTAAGCATTGAACATTATGAAATATTCGTGGAGGCAGCTTAGCTCACTTTTTTGGCTTTTTTTGTGTACTTTTTTCATCACTTTTTGTGGTGCCCCTTCGGGTCATCATGAAGACCTCCCCGCAGAAGAAGCCGCACAGCATGATGAATGGATGGAATATGCTTCTATGCTAAGTATACAGTCTGCCGGGGAATGTTTTATGGTGAATATTCACACCTCTTCGCATCGTCAGCAGCTTCCGTTCAGAGTATTACTGTGCCCGCCTGAACACCTGCCCGAATCTTCCCCTCACCCCGTGATTGTGTTTCCTGTTCAAACCATTGCCCTTACTACCACTACCCAGGCCGGTATGCTGAATATGGCCGGAGGAATAAAAAAAACGTCCGCAGTGTTACAGGCTGACTACTTCTACCACCCATCCATCCGCGAAGGTGTGCAGAATGGGTCAATACTGGATATTCACATCGGCGACGGTATCAACTGGGAGATGATGGCATCGCATAAGCCCGATGTTATGCTTTTGTCATCATTTGAAGCAGGTAACAACTTGGCCACGGCTTACCGGTTGGGACTAACCGCCATTCCCATGGCAGAACATCTTGAGCATCATCCGCTGGGCCGTGCAGAATGGGTAGTGCTGGCCGGTCTGCTCAATGGTACTTTCCAGGAGACCAGAGACTCATTCAGGCTGATCGCCCGCCAATACCACGATCTTGCCGAAAAATCAGATCACATCAATGGCCCAACTGTGCTTACCAATATGGGATTCAGGGGTACCTGGTATGTTCCAGGCAACGAGAATTATATGGCCAGGCTCATCCGCGATGCAGGCGGTCGTTATCTTTGGCATGACCTGCAAGGCACCGAAAGCCGGGCCATGGATCTGGAGCAAGTTCTCAGCCGTGCTTCCGGGGCAGAAGTGTGGATCAATACCGGCCGAATCTGCTCCATAAGCGAAATCCTCGATGCCGATCCGCGGTACAGCCTAATCAAAGCCCTGCAACAGCAGAGAGTATATGCTGCCACCGCCCGGGTAGCCAATCGTGGAAATGCCTTTGACTTTTATGAATCAGGTGTGGTGAACCCACATATCCTGCTTGCTGATCTGATCAGTATTTTTCACCACCATGCTGAAAATCCGCTAGTTTTCTATGAAGCCTGCCGCTAATCATATTCTGCTCTGGATCTTACTGCTGGTGTCAGGTGTAATCAGCATTACAGGGAGTCTGGCCTTAGGCCCTGCTTCCGTTCCCCTTTCCGACCTTATCAGTTGGCTGCTGATGCGACCCGGTGATGCCCATTTCATGATCATTATTAGTGAATTGCGCTGGCCAAGAACCCTGGCCGGGATCGTTGCGGGAAGCGGCCTAGGCATCGCCGGACTCATGATGCAAACCCTGTTCAGAAATCCCATTGCCGGCCCTTATGTTCTGGGTATCAGTGCAGGGGCCAGCCTCGGTGTAGCTGCTTTCATCATGGCCGGAACAGCCCTGGGTCTGGGATATTTTGGTCAGTGGGGTCTCATCCTTTCAGCATTTGCCGGGGCAGCCATCATGATGGTTATTATGCTGATAATTGCCGGCACAGTGCAGGACATTGCCGTATTACTGATTGCCGGACTCATGATGGGCATGGGCATCAGTGCCGTGGTTACAGTTCTACAATACTATTCAGGACTTGAAGAGCTTCGTCAGTATGTAATATGGACTTTCGGAAGCCTGGCCGGGGTCTCATCCTCAGATACCACGCTGCTGAGTGTTTTGTTCGTCGGGCTGGCCATTGCCGGATTTCTCCTGTACCGGTCTCTCAACACTTTGCTTCTCGGTGAAAATTACGCTCTCACTATGGGTGTCAATGTACTCAGACTCAGATATTCGATTCTGCTGATCACCGCAGGGTTAACTGCACTGGTTACGGCTTATTGCGGCCCTGTAGCTTTTGTTGGAATTGCCGTACCGCACATGGCACGCATGTTGTTTAAAACCAACAGGCATCAAATACTGATACCGGCATGCATGCTTTGCGGCACAGTAATTATGCTGATGTGTGATCTGATTGCCAGGGGCACACTTGGCGGCATGGTGCTGCCGCTCAATGCCATAACATCCATGCTGGGAGCCCCCCTGGTAGTGTGGCTGGCCATAAAAAGTTATAAATTCATGTAGTCGCCTATGATCTCTGCTACCCCTTTACAGATTGGATATTCGGGCAGACTGCTTTTCAGTACTGATGCACTTGAATTAAAAACGAGCTCTTTTACTGTGTTGGCCGGCAGAAACGGCTGTGGAAAAAGCACCATGATCAGAACGCTCACGGGCTTGCACAAGCCCCTCAGTGGCGAAGTAATGCTGAACAAGGTCAATATCAGGTCGCTCAAACCCATCCAAAAAGCCCGGCAATTCAGCATGGTGCTCACAGGTCGGGTAAACAATGCCTATCTGTCCGTATTTGATGTACTGATGCTGGCCCGTTTTCCCTATGCGCCTTTATGGCGAAAACTTCCCGATGATGACCTGGCCATAGTGCTCAATGCCGCAGATCGTTGCAGTATCAGCGACAAGCTACACCGCTCGGTTAATTACCTCTCCGACGGCGAATACCAACGGGTAATGATTGCCAGGGCTCTGGCTCAGGATACACCAATGATCGTACTGGATGAACCGGTAGCTCACCTCGATCCGATGGCCAGAAAGCAGATTTTTCAGTTGTTATGGGAGTTGGTTACTACAGAGAACAAAACCATTCTGGCTGCTACGCATGCTATCGATCTTGCCCTTGAATTTGCCGGTGAACTCTGGCTGATAAACAAGGATAATCAATTCAGCACCTGCATGGCCCATGAAGCCAACCCTGAACGCTTGTTCAGTGATCTTTATGCTGAATGACTCTCAGTTGGTGAAACAGTAAATCCAAGCTCCTGCAATTGATCCCAGAATGCCGGAAAGGATTTGGCCACCACTTCAGCGGAATCCAGCTCAATTGAGCTGGTTACCAGGCTAAGCGGTGCAAGGCTCATCGCCATACGGTGATCGTTATACACCGGCAATATGACCTGTTGCTCCAGTGGCTGACCGGATGCCAGCAGAAAATCCTTGCCAAACGTTGCATTACCCCCCAACATAGAGATAACATTAGCCAGTGCCCATAACCTGTCGGTCTCTTTTCTGCGCAGCGTTACCAAACCGCGGGCATCTAATTGCATACCCAGGCCAAAAGCCGATAAGATAAATGTCTGGGCTAAGTCAGGACAATGCTCAAACATGAATTGAAAACCTTTGGATGGATTATTGGAGGATATGATGGAAATACCCTCGGAATGAACTTGGGTCTGCACCCCAAATTTCTTACCGATGGCTGCACTCTCCCGATCTCCCTGCAGACTGTCAATCGCTAAAGAAGGTAAAAATATCTCAGAACCCGGCCTGATTGCACAAAGACTGTAGGCATAGGATGCTGCAGACCAGTCAGCCTCAACATGAAACGTGCCGCTGTATTCTCCTTCACTGATCAGAATAGTTCTGTCCGTAACGGTACAATTTACGCCGGCCTGTACCATAAGACTGCGGGTCATTTCAATATAAGGCATTGAAACCAGCGGTGTAGTACACTGAATAGTACCGCCCCCGTTAAAATAGGGTGCAATCATCATCAAGGCTGATATAAACTGGCTTGAAATGTTCCCGGGGATACTCACCTGCATAGGTTGACTCATATCTGCCATACCTTCAATCACCACAGGTGGAAAGCCCTCTTTTTCGGTATACCGGATATTCACACCGCATTGTCTGAGAGCATCGACCAGCATGGAAACAGGTCGGCCGTAAAAGTTTACTGAAGCGTCCAGTGTTTTGATTCCGGGCTTTGTACAACAAAGAGCCATAAAAAATCTAAACGAGGTACCTCCTTCACCACAGTTATACTCATTGCCTTCCTGAATTAGACATTGCCTTAAAGTTTGAGTATCCTGAGCTGCCGAGAGGTTTTCGATATGCAGATTTTTTGCACCGGCCAGTGACTGCATAATGAGCAAACGGTTACTGATACTCTTGGAGCCGGGCAGATGAAATGTTCCCTGCAACGGGCCTTTTGGTGAAACAATACGAATGGGCCCGTTCATCATGATTTGTACATTATCAGACATCGATGCGGGCGTATCGCGCATTCTTTTCGATAAATGCCCTGCGAGGTGGCACTTCATCGCCCATGAGCATGGAAAAGGTGCGATCGGCGTTCAGCGCATCCTCAACGGTTACCTGCCTCAGAATACGGCTGTTGGGATCCATTGTGGTTTCCCAAAGCTGCTCTGCATTCATTTCACCAAGACCCTTATACCGCTGTACTTTTACCGACGACTCACCTCCGAATGCCTGAATGGCCTCCTTACGCTCCTTTTCGTTCCAGCAATACTGCATCTGCTTCCCTTTTTTCACCAGGTAAAGCGGTGGTGCGGCAATATACACGTGGCCATTGTCGATCAATTCGCGCATGTACCTGAAAAAGAAAGTCAGAATCAGTGTAACAATATGGCTTCCATCCACATCGGCATCACACATGATCACTATTTTGTGGTAGCGGAGTTTTTCGGTGTTGAGAACTCTGATGCCATCGCGCTCTTCAAGCCTTACGCCCAAAGCCGTAAAGATGTTCTTAATTTCCTCGTTGTCATAGATCCTGTGTTCCATGGCCTTTTCGACATTGAGAATTTTTCCCCTCAATGGTAAAATGGCCTGAAAATTCCGGTCGCGTCCCTGCTTGGCCGTTCCCCCGGCCGAATCCCCTTCGACCAGAAAAATTTCCGAATCGCCGGGATCTCTGGAACTGCAATCGCTCAGTTTACCGGGAAGGCTGTTGGATGAAAGGATGTTTTTGCGCTGTACCATTTCACGTGCCTTCCGGGCAGCGTGCCTCGCCTTGGCTGCAATAATCACTTTATCAATGATGCGTCGGGCCAGTGACGGGTTCTCTTCGAGAAAGATTTTGAGTACATCGCCAACGCAGCGGGAAACTATCCCATTGACTTCTGAATTACCCAATTCGCCTTTTGTCTGACCTTTGAACTGGGGTTCAGGAACTTTAACGGACACCACAGCTGTGAGTCCCTCCCTGAAGTCTTCACCGGAAATGGTGAACTGGAGCTTATTGAACAGCCCGTTATCATCACCATATTGTTTAAATACGCGGTTGATTGCTCGTCTGAAACCGCTAACATGGGTTCCGCCGTCGCGGGTATTGATATTATTGACAAAAGAGAAGATGTTTTCGGCATAGCCGGTGTTGTACTGCATGGCTACTTCAACCTGCACATGCTCCTCTTCTCCTTCCACATAAATGGGCTCATCAATGATAGGCGTTCTGGACTCATCAAGAAACTTGACAAATTCCCGAAGTCCGCCTTCAGAATAAAATCGCTCGTTGATAAAATTGCCCTTGTCGTCAGTTTCGCGTTCGTCAATAATGATCAGTTCCAGCCCGCGGTTCAGAAATGCCATCTCCCGCAGGCGATTTGCCAGCGTTTCGTATTTAAAATCAAGTGTTTCAAATATAGTGTCGTCAGCTTTGAAAGTGACAATTGTTCCGGTTTGGTCAGATTCGCCAATGATTTCCACCCCGGTTTGCGGAATCCCCCGGCGATATGTTTGGCGCCATATTTTCCCTTCACGGTAGACAGTGGCCACCAGTAAGTCAGAAAGTGCATTGACACATGATACCCCTACCCCGTGAAGACCGCCGGACACCTTATAAGTGTTCTTATCAAACTTGCCTCCGGCATGCAATACGGTCATTACTACTTCCAGTGCGGATTTTTGCAGCTTTTCATGCATTCCTGTGGGAATACCGCGCCCGTTATCGGATATGGTAATAGATTGATCTGCGTGGATCACCGTTTTGATGATGCTGCAGTATCCTGCAAGATGCTCGTCAATGGAATTGTCGAGAACCTCATACACCAAATGATGCAGACCTTTGATATCTGTACTTCCTATGTACATCCCCGGCCGCTTGCGAACCGCTTCCAGCCCTTCCAGTGCCTGGATGTTACTGGCATCGTAACCGTTATTGCCGGGTGTAATCTCTTTCACTTCTTCACTCATGAGTATATCGTGATATTAAAATAGACAAATCGGAAAATGCGTGATCAGCTGAGTCCAAAGGCTTCCTTCACGCGGTCAACCATATCGAGTTTCTCCCAGGTAAATAGTTCCACTTCTACTACGTGTTGATTACCTCGCATTCCATTAAATGATTTAAAAGACTTGACGATGGTTTGATTGGTGCGCCCCATGTGTCCGTAGGCTGCAGTTTCAAGATAAATAGGGTTGCGTAGCTTCAGCCTTTGCTCAATCATACCTGGACGCAGATCAAACAGATCTTTAACCCTGGCAGCAATTTCACTGTCAGTATTGCTGACTTTGGAAGTGCCGTAGGTATCCACATAAACGCCCATGGGCTCCACTACACCGATGGCATAGGATAGCTGAACCAATACCTGATCAGCTACTCCGGCAGCAACCAGGTTTTTGGCTATATGCCTTGCCGCATAAGCAGCACTGCGGTCAACCTTACTAGGGTCTTTCCCGCTGAATGCTCCGCCACCATGCGCACCTTTACCGCCGTAGGTATCGACAATGATCTTGCGCCCAGTAAGTCCTGTATCCCCATGAGGTCCGCCAATCACGAACTTGCCGGTGGGGTTAATGTAATACTTGATATCATCGCCAAAAAGCTTCTGAATATGCGGCGGCAGAGTTTTTTTGACCCTGGGGATCAGTTTCTCCGTAATGTCCTTTCTGATTTGTTCCAGCATTTGCCGGTCAGCCTCTTCCTGAGTAAGACCGCCATTGTCGCCGGCCGTGATAAACTCATCGTGCTGAGTTGATACTACAATGGTATCAATGCGCAATGGCTGATGGTCATCGCTGTATTCAATGGTAACCTGAGCTTTGGAGTCGGGCCTCAGGTAGGTGATCTCGCTGTTCTCCCGGCGCATGGCAGCTAACTCAAACAAAATGCGGTGGCTCAGGTCCAGGG